>JAIRMY010000241.1 GCA_031258335.1 Spirochaetaceae bacterium
AAACATAGGCACGGCTTGCTTCGCCGGCGCGGACGCCCGCCCCGCCTTTACCATCAAGCTCGGCAAATACGGTATAAAACCATTTAACCGTGATGCTTTGACGCTGGAGACTCTGAAACTAGGTTTAAGTTACCAGTATCAGCTTAGCTGGCTTTTGAGCGGCGGACTGTCGTTTGAAAACAGTTATCGCATACCGTATATGCCCACCACCATAATTGGCGCTCAGGCTGATTTGCAATGGAAGACCGGCTCCCTCATGCTTTCCGCCCATTACGAAACCACCCGCTATGCGGACACGCTCAACGAGATGCCGCTTGCGCCTTACTGCGTAATGCACCTGACGTACAATCAGAAATTAGCGGAGCACTTTACTGTTTTTGCCTCGTTACGCAACATCCTGAACGCCCATTTTGAATCTTTTGCCGGTTACTATATGCCGGGCATATCGCTCACCGCAGGAATCAGGGTCAAATTTTTTTAGCGTATGCCCTTTAGCATAGCGGGCGGAATGCCGCCTAACGCGCCGCCGGGGGCGGCGCGGCCCATCTTTGTCATCTTTTTCATAACGGTTCGCATTTTTTCAAAGTGTTTTAACAGGCGGGATACCTCGGCGACCGATGTGCCGGAACCCCGCGCTATGCGGGCGCGGCGCGAGGGTCCTATAATCAGATAGTTTGCCCGTTCTTTTAACGTCATCGAACAGAGTATCACTTCCTGTTTGTTGAGCTTCGCTTTTTCTATGTCATCGTCGCTTACCTGTCCTGCCATGCCCGGTATCATCTCTATCATTGAGCGTACCGAGCCCATCTTTTTCACCGCCCGTAACTGCGCCAGCATATCTTCCAGCGTAATATCGTTTTTTAATATTTTTTTCTGTATGGCAAGCGCTTCTTCCCGGTCTATGGCCTCTTGCGCCTTTTCGACAAGGCTTACAACATCGCCCATGCCCAGTATGCGGCTTGCAAAACGTTCAGGGTGAAACGGTTCCAGGTCTTCCGGCTTTTCGCCTGTGCCGGTAAACTTTAACGGCTTACCGGTAACGGTTTTCAGCGACAACGCCGCCCCGCCCCGTGTATCCGAATCAAATTTCGTCAGGATTACGCCGGAAATGCCTATCTTTTCGTCAAAGGTTTTTGCGATACTAACGGCGGATTGCCCTGTCATAGAGTCAGCTACAAGAAGCAGTTCGTCAGGCTTTGCCGCCGCCTTGATTCGGGACAATTCCTCCATCATCACATCGTCAACCTGCAAACGTCCCGTCGTGTCAACGATTATCGTATCTATCAGATTTTTTTTTGCCCATGAAAATGCAGCGTTGAAGACTCTTACCGGGTCTTTTTCGCCGTCCTCACGGTAAACCGGTACGCCAATCCGGGCGGCAAGCACGGACAGTTGTTCGATAGCGGCTGGGCGCACAAGGTCGCAGGCGGCAAGCAACGGTTTGCGCCCTTCTTTTTTGAGCCGTAGCGCCAGCTTTGCCGAACTCGTAGTCTTGCCCGAACCCTGCAAGCCCAGCATCAGTATAACGGAAACCTGGTCTGTATTTTTCAGCGCAAGCCCCTGATCCTCGCCGCCCAGATACGACTTGATTTTTTCGTAGACAATTTTTACAAACTGCTGACCCGGATCAACGGACCGTAAAACCGCCGCGCCCTTGGCCTCTTCTATCGTGGAGTTGACGAAACGCCGGACGACGCGGACGTTTACATCGGCGTCAAGCAGCGCGATTTTTATCGCCTCTACCGCGTCTTCTATATTTTTTTCGCTGATACGCGATTTACCGGCCACGAAACGCAGCGCATCCCCCATCTTCAAGGTCAGTTTATCGAACATATTTACCTCACCGTCTATATTTTCCGGAAAACATTCATTTTTTCCATGAGCCGTTCAGCCAGTTAAGCCCGTCATCCCAGGTAAAACCGCTTAAAATCAGATTGTTAAAGGTCCAAAAATACGAGCCCCTCACCGTCCTGCCGGGAAACTTTATCAATAGTACGCCAAAACTTGCGGCGCATGGAAGGTCTTCCTCCCATTCGGAAGCATCCTTTTCCCTCCAGCGTATCCCTTTGTTGTCAATTTCCATCTCCATCGTTTTTTTCACGAAAGAAACAACGGAATCCTTTTGCCAACTGCCTTGCACCGCCAAATCATTCCATAGCACATTTTCGCAGCCGGAGAGCAACATCGCAATCACCACTCCGGCAATAGCCTTCATACCCATCCCGTTCACCTCGACATCATTTCTCATTTCTCATTTCTCATTCTTCATTCGCGCCCCCGCTCCGCTGTAGACTCTCTTTATAATATCGGATATATTCAGTTTATATAATTATGAAAGGGGCATTTATTTTTTTCAGGGCTGTTTATGCGCCCCTTTTCCTGTTGCCCCTGTTGTTAAACGTTTTCAGTTGTTCAAAAAAAACCGCGCCGCCGGAAGAAACTCAAATTCAGCATGAAAAATACCCGCCCCCCACGGCGCTGGTACAGACGGGTGCTGTCCCGCTCTGGGTTGAATTTGATGGAAAAAACCTTAACCCCCTCTCCTCGCCGGAAGCCGCGGCGCTCAAGCTTTTTGTCCCATGGACCGTGGCGGAACACGTTACCGGAATCGTCCGATGGGGCGCTTACCTTGCCATCGCGGTAAACCGCGGCGGAGTTTGGCTTGTAAAAGAGGCGGCGGACGGTCTTTTTCAGCTTTACCTTCTGCGGGAAACTCAAGTTACACCCCTGTATACCATGCTCGAAGCCTTTAATTTTCAGGGTAAACCGGCTTTTTTGCTGTACCGCGATGATTTTTTTGTTGAACATGACATTCCGCCGCCCCTGGTAAGAGCCTTTACCGTCAAAGACGATATTTCCGGCCTTGAAGCGGTAGAAATTCCCGCTTTTTCCGGATTTTCCGGCGCGGAAGGCTGGGACATCGAAGATTTTTTTACCGCCGGCGGTTCATCCGGCGATAGTTCATCGTACTTTAAGGCTGTTAAAAAAGGGGTCGAGGCTGAGAAAATAAGCTATATTCGAACCGAAAACCTCTCCGTCAAAGGCGAAGAAATCACGTTTGGCGCGTATATGAGCGCGGCGATGGAAGCGGCGGGCGGCTCCGACACGGCAAGTCCCCCGCTGGAATTACCCGCGGGACTACCGGCGCTGCCCGAAAATTTTGTCTACACCGCTTATTCCAGAATCGCCGGTATCAATGTAGTCTCATGGGAAGAACGCGAAAACTGGAACATAGGCGCGGCGGGTCTACTTTTTCTACCCGCCAGCCCTGCCAGCCCCGCCAGAGTCCGCCGGGTTTACCCCAAGGTTCGCCGTCCTGTCATGACCGCGCATATCGGCCGCCCACACCGCATAGCCCCTGCCGCAGAGGTAAGCCGCCGTTTCCGCGTAACGCAAACCGTGTTCAGCCATGCCGTGTACTATCTGTACAACACCGCGCGGGGTTTCATCATCAGGCATCCAGCGCCTTAAAAATAGTTTGACATTATCACGAGTTTCAAACCATGAAGTCTGCTCAAGCATCAGTGTAATTATATTTTGGAGAGAGTAAATTGTAAAGGTGATCGACACCCCCCAAAAAAAACTTTTCGCTCAGACGCAAAAAAGTTGTATATTTGCTTGCACCACCACCCCCGGCTATGAGCACCCGCCGCGTAAATTTAATCGAAATCTTATCCTTTCTTTATCATTTCTTCACAAAGGACCTGTAATGTTACCTTAACGGTTGCTGTCAAAAGCAATACGCGGAAAAATTTATGGAGGTCAGAAATGACAAGAAAAAACAGTTTCACCGGAAAAAGCGAAAACGTTTGGCCCTTTACCGCCGCTCTTTACCGCTTTATTATCTCAGTATCGGCTCTAATTTTGCTCGCGGGAACGCCGCTGTCCGCAAAGGCGCAGGCCGAGTCCGCGCCCGGACGGAGCGCCGCCATCTCCGCCGTCGGCGGCGGCGGCAAGGCCAAGTACCTGTTCCTTTTTATCGGAGACGGCATGGCCATGGCGCAGATTAGCTCCGCCGAAATTTACACCACCGCCCGGTCGTCCAAAGACATCAACATCGAGAGGCTCGATTTTACCCGTTTTCCGGTGGCAGGGCTTACAACCACCTATGACGCGGGGACTTTCATCACCGATTCCGCCTCCGCCGTAACCGCCATAGCCACGGGAAATAAGACGTTGAGCGGTGTGCTCAACATGGATCCGGGGAAAACCAGGAGCTTCAAGACCATAGCCGAGTACGCGCATGAGGCGGGGATGAAGGTTGGCGTGGTGTCCTCTGTTACTCTGGATCACGCCACACCTGCGGGCTTCTTTGCCAAGACCCCTTCCCGAAGCAATTACTACGACATTGCCGTACAGATGGTACAAAGCGGCTTTGACTACTTTGCCGGAGGCGGTCTGCTTCAACCCACAGGGAAGAACAAGGATCAGGCGGATGTTATACAACTGGCGCGGGATGCCGGTTACAGTTACGCCAATTCCAGAGCCGCCTTTGATGCGCTGAAGCCGGGCGGCGGCAAGGTTCTCGCTATAAACGCGACCCTTCAGGATTCCGGGTCTATGCCCTATGAACTTGACCGCAAGAGCGATGACATCTCGCTGGCGGACTACACTCGCAAGGGGATAGAGCTTTTGGAGGATAATACGGAGGGCTTCTTTTTGATGGTAGAAGGAGGAAAGATAGACTGGGCCTGTCATGCCAACGATGCCGGCGCCGCAATTAACGATGTAATAATCTTTGATAAGGCTGTCAAAGTGGCGCTGGATTTTGCCCGCAGACACCCCGATGATACCCTCATCATCGTTACCGGGGATCACGAGACCGGCGGCATGACCATAGGTTTTGCCGGAACCCAGTACGATACCTTTTTTGACAAGGTTGCCTTGCAGAAAAAGTCCTTTATCGCCTTTAACAGCGAAGTTCTTGCGCCTTACAAGAAAAACACCGCCAAAAACCGGGCAAAA
>JAIRMY010000190.1 GCA_031258335.1 Spirochaetaceae bacterium
CCTTTGAAATCGCGTTTCTCACCGCTTTTGAACGGCGTGGACGGCGTATAACTTCGGCGGATATAGCGGAACAATGGCTGGCTCTGATACCTCTGGGCTGGTCGGCGGAAGAGATAGCGCTGGACAACCTGCGCCGCGGCATATACCCGCCGGAAAGCGGGAGGCATAGAAACCCGTACCGCGAATGGATAGGCGCTCAGATGAGGGGAGCTATATGCGGTCAGGTTTCTCCGGGCGACCCCGGAGAAGCGGCGCGGCTTGCGTGGCTGGACGGGGTCATCTCTCATTCCGGTAACGGCGTGTTGGGCGAGGTGTTTAACGCCGTGATGGTATCTCTGGCCTTTGTAAAAAAAGACATACGCGCCTCTCTGGAGCAGGCTATGGAACTCATCCCGTCCGACAGCGAATACCAATCCGTGCTGGCGTTTGCGCGAGATAAGGCCCGCGGCGGGGATTTTGCTTCCGCGTGGGCGCTTTGCGAGGAACGCTTTCAAAAGTACAACTGGATACACGCCTACCCCAACGCCGCGGCGGAATACCTGCGGGGTCAAAAAGAGCTCGATGTTGAAACGCTGGTACAAAAGACGATAAACGCTGTTATATGCCGGAATGAAAATATCTCGTAAACATAGCATCTCGCTGGAAGCGCCGTGCAAGGTAAACCTCAGCCTCAGCATAGGGGCGCGGCGGGCGGACGGTTTCCACGACATAGAGAGTATTTTTGCCGCGGTTTCCCTCAGCGATACCCTGCGCTTTGAGGTCTTGGACCGCGGGGGAGTCCCCGCCTGCGAACTCCGTATGGACACCTCGGAACTGCCGCCGGGACATGGTAAAACGCTTGCCGTTCTGCCGCCTAGTAAAAACCTTGTTTTGCGGGCAATAACACTGTGGAGGGAGGCGACCGGCTTTGACCGCGCAATCAAGGCTGATGTTTACAAACGCATACCGCCCGCCGCCGGTCTGGGCGGCGGCTCCTCGGATGCGGCGGCGGCGCTTTTGGCGATGTACAGGCTCTCAAACTCGGATATTTCCATGCAAAAACTGCTTGATTTGGCGGCTCTACTCGGCAGCGATGTCCCGTTTTTCGTCCGGGCCGCCGCCGGGGATTGTTCCGCGGCCTTTGTCGAGGGGCGCGGTGAGCGCATAGAACCGGTAAACGCGCCGTTTTTGAACATAGTAATCGTGAATCCGGGCATAGAAAGCGGGACGGCGGAAGCTTTTGCCCTGCTTGACAAGGCACGAGAGGGGGGTACGGCGGGCAAAACTCCCCAAAAACGCCTTTCAAAGGCTGATATGCTTCTGTCTTTACAAAAAAATCCGGCGGATTGGCCCTTTGTCAACGATTTTCTGCCGGTTTTTTTAGAGGCATCCCCTGAAAATAACGTATACAGCGCAATTTTACGCGGCTTGGGCGCCTGCGGCGCCGTCTTTTGCGGGCTTTCAGGCTCAGGGTCTAGCTGTTTCGGCGTATTTCCCAACGCCCAAAGCGCAAAAGCCGCCGCAGCCATACTTGCCAAAGACTGGCCCTTCGTCCGGCAGGCGCACAGCGTCTCTTACCATGCTCTGGGTTCAAAGCCGAGCGGCGGCGGGATAAGATGAACGGATTCCCCTGTAAGCTCAAGAACATAGAAGCCCGCCTCGTATGCGTAACTTGCGGCATCAGCGCTGACAAAGCCGCCCGCCATCGCTCCTAACAACTTTTTGTTTACTATTTCCGCGGGCGGATAGGCGCGGATAAGTTCCATGCGTCTAAGGTGACGGTTCACGGCATCCTCGTCGTCAAGTTCACGTTTAACCTCGACCGCCATCGCTTCGACCGTGTCGGAGAGCAAAATATCTATGTCCGTCTTTATGTGGTGCGTTTCATCGTAGATGGGCATACGCCGGTACGCCCGCACAAGGTTGTGATTTGGAAATTTTTCCCAGAGCCGCGATGCTACGAGCGTCTCGATAAGCTCGCCTATAGAACGGTTAAGCCCGCCGACATTTTCGCAGACTCTATCGACTCGTTTGCACATTGCGGCAACCTCTTTTTGCGTCTCCGCCTGCCTTCGGTCGGCTTTTTCGGATAATTCCTTCATAAAGCGTTCCGTTTCCTCAAACATAGCCCATACTTTTTCGAAGCTCAGGGACTTACCCTTTTCAGCCGCCTGTTCCGCCGTCATCATAGCGTTGTCCTTCGGTTCCACTATAACAGGAATAGGGAACAGTGAATAGTGAGAGGCGGCCAGCCATATAAATGTAAAATTGTCGCCCGCTTTACTTAAAGCCTTGGAAATAGTACGCTAAAGGCGGCATGACTGGTTTACAATCAGAACTTCTGGCTTTCTACCGGCGCGCGGGGTTTTCGCCCGGGCAGGAGCATATCGCAAACGGGGTAATAGCGCTGGCTATCCTCGTGGTAATTATTCTTGTCATAGGCAAGCTCAGCGTCTTTATTTTTCAAAGGCTGCCGCGTATTTTTAAAAAATCCGGCGGCATCTGGGCCGGCGCTCTCACCGAGAGCGGTTTTCTGCGCCGCGCCGCCCGCATCATACCCGTGATATGCGTAGCCCTCGTAATACCGGCGCTTCTGTCAAAAGGCAGTTGGTTTACAACCGCCATTGAACGTACCGCGCTTGCATTTATAGCCTTCATGTCCGCCCGCGCCGCCGCCGGCTTTTTTGACGCCGTTACGCTAATCTATCAAAGCGGCGCGGAGGAACGCGCAAAACGTGTGCCGATAAAAGGCTACATACAGTTTTTAAAAATATTTTTGTACATAGTCGGCGGCATCCTTGTGATAACCGTGATAATGAACGTGTCTCCCCTTGGTATCCTCAGCGGCATAGGCGCATTGAGCGCCGTAACGATGCTGGTATTCAAGGATATTATAGTCAGCTTCGTGTCCAGTATGCAGCTTTCGTCCAACGACATGGTTAGGATAGGCGATGTAATCGAAATGCCAAAATACGATGCCGGTGGCAGCGTGATGGACATCACCCTCCAATCCGTTGTGGTTCGAAACTGGGACATGACTATAACCACAGTCCCCATATACAGCCTTGTTTCCGA
>JAIRMY010000030.1 GCA_031258335.1 Spirochaetaceae bacterium
TGAAGGCGATGCTTCAAAAGCGGAACAGCTTATGACAGACGCTCTGACGCAGAATCCTGACATTGCTGTAGTGTTCTGTGTGGGCGATCCAGCGGCTGCCGGCGCCCTTGCCGCAATCAAGGCTCAGGGGTCAAAGACGCTGATAATAGGGTTTGACGGCAATCCCGAAGCAAAATCCGCGCTTCTTGATCCTACAAACGGTCAATTCTGGGTTTCGGAAATTTCCCAGAATCCTACGGAAATTGGCAAGCAAATCGTTGAGCAGATCAAAAAATACATCGACACCGGTAAAGTTGACAATAAAACTATCATGATCGCGCCTTACATCATAACGAAAGAAAACGCCAATAAGTAAATTCTTGCAAAAGAAATTTTGTAAAGCATCAACCCATGCCTCCGCGCCGCGGTCTTGAAGTTTTTTTAGGACGCGGCGTAAGGCATAATTGATAAGGAGAGTTTTGTATAGATGGATTATTGCCTCGAAGTACGAAACATAAGCAAAGTATTTCCCGGAGTTCAAGCCTTGAGTGATGTCTCTATAGGTTTTTATCCGGGGGAATTTCACGCTCTGGTTGGAGAAAACGGAGCGGGAAAATCAACGCTTATCAAAATAATTTCAGGAGTGTACAGCCCTACCGCGGGCGAGGTTCTTCTTGACGGAAAGCATATAGTCTGTAGTACGCCGCGGCAGGCGCTGGACAAAGGCATCGCGGTGATACACCAGGAGTTGAGCATAGCAAACCATTTAACCGTCGCGGAAAATATTTGGCTGGGGGATGAGCCGCGAAAAAAAGGCGGTATGTTTCTCGACAGAAAAAAAATGAACGAAAGCGCCCAGGCGGTGCTGGATTTAATGAAAGTAAACATCAAGGCGACAACCGTGGCGAGCGCGCTTACCGCCGCCCAGCAGCAGATGGTAGAAATCGCCAAAGTAATTACAAAAAACGCTAAAGTAGTAATAATGGATGAACCCACATCATCCTTGTCTCAGTTTGAAATCGACGCGCTGTTTGAGCAGATAGCGGCGTTTAAAAAAAATAATGTCGCCGTCATTTATATATCCCACCGGTTAAAAGAATTATTTGTTACAGGCGACCGCGTTACGGTAATGCGTGACGGACAAAAAGTTACAGACCTTTTGATCAAGGAAACAAACGAAAAAGAAATTGTAAAAAACATGGTTGGCCGCGAGATGAAAGACTATTTTTTTCATACCGAGCATAGCCGCGGCAAAGAAATGCTCCGCGTTGAAAACCTTTGTTTAGACGGAGTATTCAAAGATATATCTTTTACCGCTTATTCGGGGGAGATCCTCGGCTTCTACG
The DNA here is from genome assembly GCA_031258335.1 of Spirochaetaceae bacterium. Lineage (GTDB taxonomy): Bacteria > Spirochaetota > Spirochaetia > Treponematales > Breznakiellaceae > JAIRMY01. The sequence goes on from JAIRMY010000030.1 coordinate 1,326, forward strand.
GGCTTATCGGCGCGGGACGGACGGAAGTAATGGAAACGGTTTTCGGCGCGCGTCATGCCACGTCGGGAAAGGTTTTTATTGACGGAAAGGAAATGCGCTTTTCGTCTCCCCGTGACGCTATCTTGAACAGGATTGGACTCGTAACAGAGGACCGCCGCAGAACGGGGCTAATGCTTAACGCCACGGTAAAGGACAATGTTGTGCTTCCAAGCCTTAAACAGCATGAAAAACATGGCGGTTTTGTAAACCTGAAATGGGAAACAGAGGTATGCAAAGAATATGTTTCCAAGCTCAAGGTAAAAACATGGAGCATACAGGCGATAATCAGTACGCTTTCCGGCGGGAATCAACAAAAGGTAATCCTCGCAAAATGGCTCATAGCGAATTCCGGCATATTGATTTTGGACGAGCCGACACGCGGCATAGATGTAAACGCGAAAGCGGAATTTTATTCCCTTATGGACATTTTTGTAAAAAACGGCGGCTGCATTATCACCGTGTCGTCGGAACTTCCCGAAGTGCTGGGGATAAGCGACAGAATCCTTGTCATGCGTGAAGGAATTATGCGTGGAGAGTTGAGTCGGGCGGAAGCGACCGAGCAAAACGTAATAGAACTGGCGAGTCTCCATGAATGGGATTAACGGCCAATATTGTAATTGGCTTTATAAAAATTTACGGTAGGTAAATATATGGAAAAGATAATTGCATGGGCCAAAAGAAATATGATTATTATATTTCTTTTGATTCTTTGCATAGGATTTGGGTTAATAAATAAAACATTTTTTACTTCAAGAAATATTCTGAATCTGACGAGTCAGATGGCGATTAACGCGCTGTTGTCATCGGGATTAACTTATGTGATCATTCTGGGAGGCATAGATATTTCCGTAGGTTCCGTAGCGGCGCTGGCGGGCGTAATTTCCTGCATGGTGGGGCTGAAATTTCCGGGCATGAATCTTGCCGGCAGTATACTGATACTGATACTAAGCGCCCTTGTTGTAGGCGGCGTCTGCGGTTTATTTAACGGGTTGATGATAACGCGGTTCAACGTAGTGCCTATGATAACCACGCTTGCGACGATGACGATGCTGCGTGGTCTCACCTATATTGTAACGGGAGGGGTCGCGGTATTCGGGCTTCCTTCAATTTTTTCATTCCTGGGCGCGGGGAGAATAATAAAAACCCCAAGCGAACCCATAGGCTTAATTCCAGTGGTTACGCTGTTTACAATACTGGTCGTGTTCATCATGCACACCCTGCTGTCAAAAACCGTATTCGGACGCCATGTATACGCAAGCGGCTCTAACAGCCAGGTCGCCCACCTGAGCGGCATCAACGTAAAAAGGGTAACGCTTTCCTGCTACATCCTATGCTCTATAATGGCGGCTTTGGGCGGCGTGCTCGTCGCCTCAAAGTTACAGAACGGGCAGCCCGCCGCGTGCGACGGCTATGAAATGTTTGCCATAGCGTCAACCGTTTTGGGCGGGACCAGCCTCACCGGAGGCTCAGGCTCGGTAGGCAGGGCTATGTTCGGCGTGGCAATAATCGCGGTGATCAACAACGGAATGAACCTCATGCATATCTCGTCATTCTGGCAAAAGGTTGTCATCGGCACGATAATCCTGTTGGCCGTTATACTTGATATGGCGCAAAAAAAGAAAAAAGTATGAACGGCTGTCTCGCATTGGACATAGGCGGCACAAAAACTTCAGCCGCGCTGTTTACAACGGAGGGGCGCATAGTAGACGATTATGTTAAAACTATTCCGACCCCTGCTAACGAGGGGGAAGAAGCCGTCTATCAAAGCATCAAAAAGCTGCTTACTCATATCTTTGAGCATTTCGGCATCAGGCGGGAGGCGCTTTTGGGAATAGGCGTCGGGAGCCCGGGGCCTCTCGACAGGACAAACGGGATCATAATCCATGCGCCGCTGATGGGCTGGCGTGATTTTCCGATAGCAAAACGCCTCAACGCCGATTTCGGATTACCAGTAAGCATAGATAACGACGCCAATCTGGGCGCTCTTGCGGAACAGCGGTGCGGCGCCGTGCAGGGTTTGCGTAACGTACTGTATTTGACGGTAAGCACAGGCTGCGGCTGCGGCATCATGATAGACGGCAAGATCTACCACGGCAAGAATGACGGGGCGGGCGAGGTAGGGCATCTATCGATAGACCCGGAAGGGCCTGAGTGCCCGTGCGGCGGGCGGGGTTGTTTTGAGCTTTACGCATCCGGCACGGCGCTTACAGCCGCTATGCGAACCGACATGGCCTCCGGTAAATCGAGCCTCGCGTTTGAGGCGGCGGGCTATAGGCCGGAAGCGTTGTCCGGCGCACTCCTCCACGAGGCGGCGGAGAAGGGGGATGCGTACGCGCTTGAATTGTACCGCAGAGAAGGTTACTATCTAGGAATAGGAATAGCGAATCTGTTTAACATTTTTGACGCTGAGGCGCTTGTTTTAGGCGGCGGCGTTACAAAAGCCAAGAGATTTTTCTGCGACACGCTTATAGAAACGGCGCAAAAACGCTGTATACAAAAACTCGAGAGGAATCAAATTCGATACTCGGAATTAAACGATCGTGTTGTTCTGCATGGGGCGTTTTTTTTAATTAAGGAGCAATAATGGAACTTGTAACATTAAAAGAGATTTTGGCAAATGCCAAGAAGGAACGTTACGCCGTAGGCGCGTTTAACTTTAACGGCTACGAGGATGCCGCGGGTATTTTGATGGGAGCGGCCCGGGCCTCATCCCCTGTAATAATGATGGCATCCGAGGGCGCTTGCAAATACATAGGACTCTACGAGACGGTTGGAATGGTGTCCGGCATGGCAAAATCGGTGAAAGTACCGGTCTGCCTTCATCTTGACCACGCTACGGATCCTGATTTTATAAAAGAAGCTATAAGGGCGGGTTTTAGCTCTGTCATGGTGGATGCTTCGGCAAAAGAGTACGAAGAAAATATACGCGCTTCAAAGGCGGTTGCAGACTTTGCCGGAAACTTCCGGTGTTCCGTCGAGGCGGAATTGGGCAAAGTTGGCGGCAAGGAGGACGATATTGTCGTGGAAGACAGGACGGCGGCCTTCACCGTACCCTCCGAAGTGCCGAGGTTTGTCGAAGAAACCGGCATAGACGCGCTGGCTATCGCGTTTGGTTCCGTTCACGGTTTTTATAAGAGCGAACCTAAACTTGATTTTGAGAGGCTTGACGCGGTACTCAAACTCACGGATTGCCCCATAGTGCTGCACGGAGGCACGGGAATACCCATCGCGGACATACAAAAATGCATAAAAATGGGACTCGCAAAGGTAAACGTCGGCACGGAGCTTAAAAAAGCGTTTTCCGATACGATTCGTAAAATGGCGGGCGAACTTCCCGCATCGGAAGTAGACCCG
>JAIRMY010000052.1 GCA_031258335.1 Spirochaetaceae bacterium
CCGCGACAGAAGCCGATAATCCATTGCCCGCACCGTCAAGAGAGAACATCAAATATTTTTTTGTTGTATCCACGAAACAGAACGCCGCAAGGTTATGTGCGGTGTGGTGGTGCAAGAACACAAATTTACTTCTGTCTATGCCTAGCGTATGTTCCAGTTTTTTGATATTTTTTTCTCTGCGGCTGTTAATGAACATACTCCCAAGCCACGGAAAGAAAAACGCGGTAACGTAGTGCGTTATATATTCGCGTGTTATTAACTCGCTGAAATGTTTATTATTACGGTCAAAAACAGTACGCGCAACCGTATAGATGTACCGAAGTTTTGAACGGTGTTTTGCAATATCAAATGATTTTTGAAAATCATGCCAATAATAACCTATATTTCGCGGCTTTTCCCACATATCATATATGTTCAGTAAATCCGCAAAGAAAAGGTCGTCAGACGGAAAAACGACCCTGTCTATTTTTGATATATCCCCATCAAGATATGTGTTCACGACATAATTAACCGCGTTTTTCGGCCATGAAAAAGTGTTTTTTACACGGCAGATCCGCTCTTCGCTTAATAGGCATTTTACTTCGCCGTTAATCGACAGTCCTACTGTTGCGTTATGGGTTATCGCCACGGTCAAAACAACATTGTCCATAATACAGCCTCCTCCCTTATAATCAACGTTTTGTTTGCCACAGTCAAGCCCCGCTTCCCGCGGCGCATTGACGGACAGGTATTTCAGGTTTACCATGAAATGCGTCAGACGAGATGTTCTGTGTATGTTAAGGGGGGATTATGTTAAAAAGCCAGGAAATGAGGAAACTTGCGCCGGAGATGGATCCGTTGCGGCTCGGCATGGGCTGGACTCTTCCGGACTTGGGAAAACCGCAGATTATGCTGGAAAGCACTTACGGGGACAGTCATCCGGGGTCGGCGCACATCAACACCCTCGTACTGGAGTGCGAGGCGGTGATTAACTCAAGCGGCGGCAAGGCGGCAAAGTACTACGCCACGGACATTTGCGACGGGCAGGCGCAAGGGCATGACGGGATTAACTTTTCGCTCGTATCCCGCGAGGTTATAGCCGCCCTCATAGAGATTCACGCGCTGGCGACGCCGTTTGACGCGGGCGTATTCTTCGCAAGCTGCGACAAGGGGATGCCGGGGAACCTTGAGGGGCTTGCAAGGGTAAACGCGCCGGCAATAGTCGTGCCGTGCGGCGTGATGAACGCCGGTCCTAATCTTCTCACCCTTGAACAGATAGGGATGTACGACGCTATGTGTAAGCGCGGAGAAATCAGCGAGGCGGAGCTTACGAAGTACAAGCACAGCGCCTGTCCGTCCTGCGGCGCGTGTTCGTTCATGGGGACGGCTTCCACCATGCAGGTGATGGCGGAGGCGCTGGGTATGGCGCTGCCCGGCTCGGCGTTGCTGCCCGCGACAAGCGAAGCGCTCCGCGAGTTTGCGCGAAAGGCCGGAACGCAGGCGCTCGTCCTTGCCGAAAAAAACATACGCCCCTCGGATATTATGACAAAGGAGGCGTTTCACAACGCTATCGTCGTTCACGCGGCTATAGCGGGGTCTTCAAATTCGCTGCTCCATATCCCCGCCATCGCCCATGAACTCGACATAGAACTTGACGCGGAAGAGTTTGACAAGGTTCACCGTGTTTCCCCCTATCTGCTGAATATACGGCCTTCGGGAAAATATCCGGCGGAATTCTACTTCTACGCGGGAGGAACTCCGGCAATCATGGAAGAGGTCAAACCGCTTCTGAACCTTGATGTGATGACGGTAACCGGGAAAACCTTAGGCGAGAATCTGGAAGACCTTAAAAAAAGCGGTTTTTACGAAAAATGCGCGGAACAGCTTAAAAAGCGCGGCGTTTCCGGTCTTTCAAAAGAAGACATCATACGTCCGTTTTCTAACCCTATAAGCCGGGCAGGGGCTATTGCCGTGTTGAAGGGGAACCTCGCGCCTCTTGGCGCGGTGATAAAGCATTCGGCGTTGCCGCCTGAGATGAGAAAGTCACGCCTCCGGGCTCGTCCCTTCGACAGCGAGGAGGAGGCTATAGACGCGGTGCTTACCGGCAAAATCCATCCCGGCGACGCGGTGCTAATCCGCTACGAGGGGCCTAAAGGGAGCGGGATGCCTGAGATGTTTTACACCACTGAAGCCATAGCATCGGACGCAAGACTCGCCTCGACCGTCGCGCTGATTACAGATGGGCGTTTTTCCGGCGCGACACGCGGTCCCGCCATAGGCCATGTTTCGCCGGAAGCGGCGGACGGCGGGCCCATCGCGCTCGTGGAACAGGGAGACATCATCGAACTCGACGTTGACGCCCGCACGCTGCGAATCACCGGAGTTGGCGGAGAAGAAAAACCGGATATGGAAATCGAAAGTATCCTCATTGCGCGAAAAAAAGCGTGGAAACCGAAACAGCCCAAGCGCCAAAAAGGTATTCTGCGGGTGTACGCGAAGAACGCCGCATCTCCTATGAAGGGCGGGTATATCGAATGAAATCTCCGCACGGCAAGCCGTGAGGTATATTTAAGTGTTGCATTGGTTTTGAACGGAGCTTCGTTCTAACAACTTTTGGAGGAAAATATGGATGTAGTGTTTGAACCGGGCAGCGGGAGGTTAATACTCTGCGCGGCCGTCGGCGTGGCTTTTTTGTTGCTGTTGATTATCAAATTCAAATTGCAGCCCTTGCTCGCGATTCTCTTAGCGGCGGTATTGATTGGCGTCGGGGTTGGCATGCCTCCCCAAATGATAGTGTCGTCAATCAACAAGGGTATAGGAAATACGCTGCAAAGCATCGCCCTGCTCGTCGGGCTGGGCTCTATGTTCGGCGCGATTCTGGAACTTTCAGGCGGGGCGGAGACGATTTCAACTACGTTGGTAAAAACGTTTGGCGAAAAGAAATCTGTTTGGGCACTCGGCATTACCGGCCTTGTAATAGCGATACCGGTCTTCTTTGACGCGGGACTCATCATCCTGATACCTCTCGCGTTCGGACTTGCCAAAAAGACCGGAAAATCCACGCTACTCTACGGCATACCTCTATTGGGCGGCCTCGCCGTAGGACACGCCTTTATCCCGCCGACGCCGGGACCCATCCTTGTCGCCGCGATGCTGAACGCCGATCTGGGACTCGTCATAGCGCTCGGCCTCGTTTGCGGCGCGATGGCGATGATACTAGGCGGCGTGGTCTTCGGCTCTTACGTCGGGAAAAAATACATGATTCCCGTGCCGGAACACGCGCGGGCTACGATGGAATTGTCAAAAGAAAACCACAAGCTGCCGTCTTTTGGCACCGTGGTGGCGATAATCCTGACGCCCCTCGTCCTGATACTGCTCAATACCGCTTCCGGCGCGCTGATAAACAACGGCGTTGAAGTTCTTGTCCCAGTTCAGCCTTTCCTCTCCTTCGTAGGCACTCCATTCATAGCGCTCACCATAGCCACGCTGCTTGCGCTGCTCTTACTCGGCGTAAAAAACAAGTACAGCCTAAAGGAACTTGAGCAGGTGATGACAAAATCCCTAGAGCCTGCGGGTATAGTCCTCCTCGTTACGGCGGGCGGCGGCGTACTGCGCTATATGCTGGAAGATTCCGGCATAGGACGGGTGGTCGGCGATTTTGTAGCGGCTAACAACCTGCCCGTGATACTCGTCGCGTTCATTGTCGCGCTCGCGGTACGGATCTCCGTAGGCTCGGCGACTGTCGCCATGACTATGGCCGCCGGTCTCATCGCCGCTATGCCCGGCATCGCATCCCTCTCACCTATAGACACTGCCTGTCTCGTAATGGCGGTAGCCGGAGGATCTACCTGCGCGAGTCACGTAAATGATTCAGGCTTCTGGCTGGTAAAGTCATTGTTCGGCATAGATGAAAAGCTCACCTTTAAGACTTGGACGATTATGGAGACTATAGTCGGAGGCACGGGCTTCATCATAGCCTCTATAATCTCGGTGATCTTCTAGGCGGCATCCGGCAGGCAAAGCGCCTGCCGGACAGCGATGGGATACTTCCGGCGTAATCAGCGAATAGTCCGGTTTTTCCGTCCGCTGATTACGCTGATTTTCGCGGATTATCTCTTCTTAGGCCGGGAAAGAAAGGTCCGCGAATTGCGCGAATGAACACGAATAATATGTCAAAATAAAAATCACTGCGAATAGCCCGGCTTAAAGATAGACCAGGACTCAGGCTTTTC
>JAIRMY010000105.1 GCA_031258335.1 Spirochaetaceae bacterium
TTTTCCGCTTCATTGTACGTAGGGATGGCGATTAACAGTTTCACTAAAAATTCCTTTTGGGTATTGTAAGTAATTTAACTAAATACTGTCAACACGGCGGATTTTTCTCATGCTTCACGACGAGCGGGATGCCGGCGACCATCAGCTCGACACGGTCGGCGGCGGCGGCGGTTTTACGGTTAGCCTCCGCGAGAAACAGGTTGTAGAGGCGGGCGGACTCATCGGCGGGTATGTTGCCGAGCGAGGTTTCGTTGCTCACCACGACAACCTCGTCTTTGCGTCCCAGTTGGTCAATGAAGGCGTCAAGCGCCGCGTCAAATTCGCCTTTGCGATTGTAGTAGAGTATGTTGTTTACCCACATGGTTAGGCAGTCTACAATTACACAGGCGCCGCTTTCGAGGAGCGCGGCGGCAAGGCACAGCGGTTCTTCAATCGTGATGAACCCAAGCCCCGCCCGCTCCGCCTTATGGCGTTCTATGCGTAGTCTCATTTCTTCATCGAGGGCTTCCGCCGTCGCCAGAAAAGAGGCGGGGCGCGGCCATGCGCGGCTGGACTCCAGAGCGCGGCTCGACTTGCCGGATTTTATACCGCCTGTAATCAAAGTTATCAACGCTACCTCTCTATCCCGACGCGGGCGGCTATGCCCTTGTCAAACGGGTGTTTTATTTTTTTTATCAGAGAATAGTAATCCGTGGCGCAGGCAAGCCAATCCGGCACAGGCCGCCCCGTAATCGCGATTTCACAGTCGGGCGGCGGCTGTACGACGACCGCCCGCAGTCTCCCCTCATCCAGTACGCCGGCGGCTGCCGCGTCCAAGACCTCATCAAGGACGAGCAAGCCCGCCCCCTCCGAGGCGCGGAGCGCTTCATCCATGATACGCCGCTGTTCGGCGCGGCAGAGTTCTTTCTTTGCCTCGTCCATCTGAAAGGTAAATCCAAGTTTCAGCCCTGACCGAATCACGATGACTCCGAGCTTCGCCAGCGGTTCAAGCTCCCCTGAATGTGCGGACTTGATGAACTGGGCGAACACCACCTTCCTGCCGTTCCCCGCCGCCCTCACAGCCAGCCCCACCACCGCCGTAGTCTTTCCCTTGCCGTCCCCTGAATACACGTGTATCATACCGCCTCCGGGCTATATCACCCAATCCCAGAATTCGTTTTGGTCCAATTCACTGTAGTCCGGAGTCTTTGATTCGCTGGTATGAATTTGGAGTTCGGGATTCTTGACGCTGACGCGGGTCATTTCCGGGACGGATTTTGTAACAAAGGCGTTGCTGCCTATCACAACGCCGCGTCCTATCACCGTATTGCCGCCCAAAATAGACGCGCCTGAGTAAATAGTAACATCGTCCTCTATCGTTGGATGGCGTTTTATCCCGCGCAGCGTCTGTCCGCCGCGTGTCGAGAGTCCGCCTAGGGTTACTCCCTGGTATACTTTTACGTTGTTGCCTATCACCGTTGTTTCGCCTATTACTATACCCGTACCGTGGTCTATAAAAAAATGGCGGCCTATGGTTGCGCCGGGGTGTATATCGATTCCTGTGATGTTATGCGCGTACTCCGTCATGATGCGCGGAATCAATGGGATGTCGAGTAGGTACAGTTCATGGGCGAGGCGGTATACCATTATCGCGTAAACGCCGGGGTACGATGATATGATTTCATCCTTGCTGTAAGCCGCCGGATCGCCGTCAAACGCCGCGTCCACATCCATTGCAAGGTATTCCCGTATTTCGGGAAGTTTTGACAGAAAAGTACGCACCAATTCTTCCGCTTTTTCAAGTGCCGCGTCATGGCAGGGCGAACCGTCCTTGCGATGACACAGGGATATAGCGATTTGTTTTGTCAGATCAAAAAATATTTCTTCAACAAGGCTGCCCGTCTGATATTCGACAAAACTCTTTGTGACAAATTTTCGTACAAAATAACCGGGAAAAATCAAACGCCGCAATTTTTCTATTATTTCTATCAGCAATGAACGGTTAAGCTGGTATACCGAATCGATTTTAATTGTTTCTTCGATTTCCTCGTAGCTTTTTAGCAGCATATCCACGATTTCCCTGATATGGAGGCTGCCTGAAATTCCGTGTTTGGACGGCATATCGGCACGGAGCAAAGCGGCGGCGCCTATACCCCGCGTATCATCCGGTGAGTCATTAGGTTTACTACCCATTAAAAATCCTATAAAAATATTTACAGATGGTCCGCGGATTACGCTGATTTCCGCGGACCCCCGTGTTAAATGCCCAGGCTCACTCCGGATCCACCGTTGCCCTGTAAACAGTTACAAGCCTATCATCCTGCTTAACAATTTCCACTATAACCGCGGATTTAACCGGATTGTGTTTTGAGTCAAACGACAGGTTTCCAGTAACATAACTGCCTCTAATATCCGCGAGCGCGTTTTTTATTGCCGTGGAATCCAATGAATTCGCGGACTCTATCGCGTCGCGTAAGAGGTACATAGAATCATATCCCAGGGCGGCAAAAGAAACGGGAACGCTTCCGAATTTATTCTGGTAAGCCTTTACAAAATTTTGCACCTTGGGATTGGTCGAATCCGCCGCGTAATGGTTGGAGTAGAAGCCGTCAAGTACCTCGTCCCCGGCATTTTCCGTGAGTCCGTCCCAGCCGTCGGCGCCGACTATCGGTGTACCTATTCCTTGTGCGCGGAGTTGTTTGGCGATGAGGGCTACGGTGTTGTAGTAATCGGGAAGGTAAACTACATCGGGGTTAGCCGCCCTTGCCTTGGTTATCTGAGCGTTAAAATCAACATCGCCTTTGCCGTAAGATTCATTTGAAACTATTTCCCCGCCCTCGTTCTGAAAGGCCGTTATAAAGTTGTCTTTAAGTCCGACAGAGTAGTCGTTGCCATTATCGTAAAGGACAGCGGCGCGTTTTGCGCCAAGGTTGTTCGCGGCAAAGAGTCCGCCTACAGTCCCCTGAAACGGATCTATGAAGCAGGCTCGGAATATAAAGTCCCCCGCGGCGGTAACCGCTTCCGCCGTTGCCGCCGGTGCCACCAGAACTACCTTTTGCTCCTGCGCCTTTGAAGTAACGGCTATAGTGCACCCCGAAGTCAGGCTGCCTATTATCATGTTTACCTTGTCCCTCGCGGTAAGTTTGTTGTAGGCATTTACCGATTTTTCCGGGTTTCCCTCGTCATCCTCGGATAAGAGCTCGAATTTCTTGCCATTGACGCCGCCAGAGGCGTTTATCTCCTCAATCGCAAGCAGTATGCCGTTCCGCGCCTCGATTCCGTACACGGCGACATCACCGGACAGCGGAAATATACCGCCTATTTTAATCGTATCCGAATCGCCTTTACAGCCGCCAAAAAACACCGCCGCCGTTACCAAAGCGGCTAAACCTAAAATTTGCTTTTTCATCTTCTCCTCCTGTGAATAAGCTTGCCCGCTCCTATTGTCTCCGGAACGGGATAAGTTAATGAGAATAGATTATAACATATATATAAAAAAATTCTACTGGAGTTTAAAGATGATTCCGGCGGCGGCCCCTGCGACGATGAATACCGAGGCGGACAGTTTTTTGAAACGCGCCATGAGAATGTAAAAGACTATGAATATTACGCATTCGCGGGGTTTTAAGGCAAACACCGGCGCGTCCGCCCTGAAAAGGGCGAGTTTGATGATGCCGTATCCCGCTGCGGCAAGCAGACCCGCGGCGGCGGGGCGCAGCCCCTCGAACACATCCTGCGCTATACGGTTTTTTTTGAAGGCTTCGTAGTAACGGGCTATCACGATTATTATCGCTACGGGGACCGTTACGAGACCCGCCACGGCAAAGACCGCGCCCGCTATTCCGGAGGCGCGAAACCCTACATACGCGCCAAGATTCACCCCTATAGCGCCGGGTATAAACTGAGTAACGGCGAACATATCCGGTATAGCGCCAGCGTCAAGCCATGCGTACTTGCCGGCAAGCCTGTATATGAAGGGCAGCGTAGAAAGTCCGCCGCCTACAGAAAAAAGCCCTATGCAAACGAATTCAATGTACAACAGCGGGATACTCATTCCGCGCCTCCCGCCGTCCGGAAGCAGAGAAATCCGGTAAGACCCGCTGCTATGACGAGCAGCGCCGGATTGACGCGCCACAACAGGGAGAGGATGAACGATACCGCGCATATAGCAACAGCAATGGCGTTTTGTCGTACGCCGCGCCGCTTTTGCACAAGGCCTGCGATAAGTTTAACGATGGTTTGGAGTATCATAGCGCCTACCGCGAGACGAAGCCCTGCAAAAATATTCCGTACAACAGGAATATCACTGAAATTTTGAATAAAAAACGCCGCCGCCGTTATAAGCGTAACGCCGGGCAGGATGAAGCCCGCCGTCGCGCACAGCCCCCCAAAGATTTTTTTATGCTTGTACCCGACAAAGGTCGCAAGATTTACGGATATTATACCCGGAGTTATCTGGCCTATGGTGTAATACTCCATCATCTCCTCTATGGTAAGCCAGCCCTTGCCGTTTACCAGTTCGCGTTCAATGATGGGGAGTATCGAGTACCCGCCGCCAAAACTGATGAGCCCTATCCTGACGAAGGTAAAAAAGAGGCTCCTGCACATCCTCCTGCCCCGCCGCCGTTAAAGGCCGAGGCAGAGTTTCGCGGCGATACCTGCGGCAAGCGGTATAACGATATTGTCGTAATCTTCAAGCGGCATGGCCTCGAACACCGTTGCGGCGGCGGCGGCGATGAGCGCGGTTTTCGCGTCGCCACAAACATACCATGAAACGATTACCACGCTGAAAAAGCAGGAAAGGGAACCCTCCAAACTCTTGCCAAAGAGAATGGCTGGGCGTACACGCCCAAAGACGCGCCCCACAAGCGAGGCAAAGCCGTCTCCGAACGCGAGCGCGTAGACCGCTATCTTTGCCGGAGTTTCAGGCAGGAACAGCAGCGCCGCCAGCGCCCCCGCTCCTAGGGTCAAGGGCCCCAGCACAAAACGGTTTTTATCCCGCCGCCTTGATGCCGTGCGTGTAATCATCGAATAAAACGGAACTTCTATACCGGAACGCCGCAAGCCTTCCAGATATATGTAAAAAATAATACCCGACAACAGCATAAACACGGCAAAATCTCGGTTCAAAGCGGCTATAGCCGGTACAAACGCAATCAAAAAATGTATGCTTTTCCTTACGAATTCATTTTTGAATTCCTGTACTACAGGTGAAGACATACTTTGCGTAAAATACATCTCTATATTGTTTATTTTTTTCATTTTATAACATTATACCGGGGAGCGCCCCGTTTTTCAAGCCGGCGCAACCAGTATCAGCAATTTTACTTTTATAGTGTTTCCACTTAAAAAATGTCCTCAGATTCCACAGATTAACGCGGAGAATGAAGAATGAATAGCGGGGGGTCCGCGAATAAACGCGAATGGGCGCGAATGAGTCCGTCTTTCTTAAACCCCATACTCCTTAATTCTTTGTAGTGTAAAGAATTATACGGCTCAAAATAGGCTGCCTAAATAGGCGGTCTATAAATTGACGTAACTTGTTACCACATAAGGAATTATATGGACAGGCTGCCTGTTTTTGGCTGAGTTAGGGGTTGAAGAATATTCGCGTTCATTCACGCAATTCGCGGATTCCCCTTCTTTTCAGCCTGTAAGATGAGATAATCAGCGAAAATCAGCGGATTTTTTCCGCATTTAATGCTAAAAGTAAAACTGTTGTTGCCACACCGGTAATAATTGACTAATATCCTGGTACTCGTATATGATTAAGAAAAGAAAGGTCCAGTAGCTCAGTGGATAGAGCGGCCGCCTCCTAAGCGGCAGGTCGGCCGTTCGATCCGGCCCTGGATCAGATACAGGAGCATTATGCCTATAGACGAAACTTTTTCCATTGTCAATTTTCCACGTGGAGCGACAATATCTACGCCTACAGGGATGCCCAGCGAACGTTTCTATGTGATACGCAGCGGTAAAGTGCGTGTTTCCAGTACGTCAAAAATCTTGTTTGAGGGCAGAGAACGCCTGGAGCAGGGAGATTTTTTTTCCGTCGCGGCAACATTGGCGCGTAGGCCGAGCAGTATAACCGCCGTTGCGGAAACAGACGTTACACTTATGGAAGTAAGCAAAGTCAACTTCGCTGTCTTGATTGACAAGAATCTACCGGTGAGTACAAAAATATTAAAATACTTGTCCGCTCGCCTGCGCATTTTGAACGAAGAACTTATTTACGGTAAAATAGAAGCGAACCATGAACCTGATTTGTCCCATCTGTACAATTTTGCCATTTATTTTCTGAAGCGGAATATTTTTCGCAGCGCATACTGCGCGTTTTATCAGTATTTGAAGTACTGCCCTGACGGCAGTCATACAAAAAAAGCCAAAGAGTATGTTGACAAGCTGGCATCGTATGCGCTCGGCATAAGGTTTGATTTTGACGACAGGGACATTACCCGCGCGTATCCAATAGATTCTGCTATTTTTTTTGAAGGAGAACCGAGTACCGGAATGTTCATCATCCGCAAGGGTTCAATTAAGATAATAAAAATTGTTGACGATAAAGAAGTAACGCTGGCCGTCCTTAAAAGCGGAGATATAATGGGCGAGATGGGGCTTATAGATTCAAAACCGCGCTCGGCGACGGCTATCGCCTGTGAAGACTGCGAAATTATGAGCATAGCGAATACCGCTTATCTGCCCATTCTAAAAGATGGCGTAAGCATAACCGAGAAAATTTGCGTAACATTATCAAAACGTATCTGCGCCATGCAGGATAGACTTAACGGAGTTAAACTTTCATAAGTGTTTATTTGCAAAAAATCGTCAACCTTTGCCATATTTTTACTGTTCAGTTTTTTTTCATACAACATTGCAGCGCAGGAAGACGGCGATCTTGCCGTGGAAACTCCGCCTGAATCAGGCCGCGATGCGGAGACAGCGGCTTTGCCTCGTTCTTTTCGCGGGTTTACCCTTGGGATGAGTCTTGAAGAACTTAAATCCGCCCTTTCCGGAGACGCCGAATTTGTCTTTCGCGGGGACCGGGATGTTTCATTCCTGCCGGGCTCGAATCAGAATCTTGTTGACAGCACGGGGCGCGGCATGATAAAACGGGCTTTTTTCCAGATAAAAGACGATGCCGTTTTTGTTATGACTTTTGAAATGAACACGGACAAGATAGACCACTACTCTGTATTTACGGCATTTTCCGCCAAATACGGCGGCCCGCTTGCCCTCGACCCGAGACAGTCGGAATGGGAAGACGGTGAAACCCGGGTATATATTGAGCGTCCTTTGACGGTAAAATATATTGATAAAATTGTCTTTGACGGCATCGTATCGGAATCCCGCGCCGCGGAATCTTCCGCAATAATACTGCGCGAGGAATTTCTTGAAGATTTTTAATTGAACCGGCAGGGGGTGTTGAGTGGATTATTCAAGCAGGGAAAGGGCAGTTTTTACTATCTCGTCAAGGCCCGCAAGCGCCCCGCTGCCGGAGTCCCCGCAGGCCAAGTCCCCCAGAGCGGGCCCCGTGAAAAAAAAACCGCCGGCCTTTAACTTTTCGACATTGCCCCGGACTATAGGGTTTTCCCACATTGCCGTGTTCATAGCGGGGCAGATCAAGACGGGTTTACCGGTCATCGCCATAATAACTGTGGTTAGCATATCATCCGCTATGCCTGAGGCGAGCTTCCCTATGACGTTTGCCGTGGCAGGCGCAATGACGGCAAGGCTTGAGCCTTTTGCCAGTGAAATATGGCGGACATCCTCGTAAAATACATCTTCAAACATATCGGTATACACCTTGTGCCGGGTGAGCGTTTGAAACGTGAGCGGCGTTATGAACCGCGCCGCGTTTTTTGTCATTATAACCTGTACGGAAATGTTTTGTTTTACAAATAGGCGGGTAAGTTCCGCGGCCTTGTACGCCGCTATGCCGCCTGTAACCCCAAGCAAAATATT
>JAIRMY010000122.1 GCA_031258335.1 Spirochaetaceae bacterium
GTCTTGACTTGAAGCCTGTCACACTGATAGTCCGTAAGGGTTTTCGCCCGCATATAGATTCCTACTCGGCTTTCTTTGAAAACGACAGAAAAACACCGACCGGACTTGCCGCCTTCCTAAGAGGGCTTGGCGTAGATACTGTGTATCTGGGCGGGCTCGCCACGGATTACTGCGTGTTTTTTACCGCTATGGACGCGGTAAGGCTTAAATTCAACGTTTACCTTCTGTCCGAAGCATCACGAGGCGTGAATTACCCCGAAGGCTCGGTAGAAAAGGCGCTGCGCGAGATGAAAAACGCTGGGGTAAAAACATTAGGCATGATAAAAAAATGATAATACGCTCAAAAGCGCCTCTCCGTCTCGGACTCGCCGGAGGAGGGACGGACATAGCCGCGTACTACAATGTTTACGGCGGTAACGTGCTGAATGCTACGGTTGATATGTACGCATACTGCGTCATTGAGCCGGCGGACAACGGGAAGATCGTATTTGACGCGCCCGATCTTGACGTAATAGAAGAGTACGATTCTGAAGAACGCCTTAAAACCACAAATGTCTTGGCGCTGCATTCCGGCGTGTACAACAGGGTAACGGCGGATTACAACGAGAGAAGGCAGCTTTCGTTTACGATGACGACGTACTCGGATGCCCCCGCCGGTTCCGGACTGGGCTCGTCCTCGACCATGGTTGTCGCGATAATCAAGGCCTTTGTTGAATGGCTTAACCTGCCGCTTGGAGAGTATGACATAGCATCGTTGGCGTATAAAATCGAGCGTGAAGATTTAAAGCTGGCGGGCGGCAAGCAGGATCAGTACGCCGCGACTTTTGGCGGGTTTAACTTCATGGAATTCTATGATGATGAGCGCGTGATAGTCAATCCGTTGCGGCTTAAACGCTGGATACGGAACGAACTTGAGGCGTCGCTGGTGCTGTACTATACGGGCGTATCCCGTGAAAGCGGGCGGATAATAGATCAACAGATAGAGAACACCAACAAAAAAAATAAAATCAGCGTTGAGAATATGCATGAATTAAAAAGACAGGCTGTATTCATGAAAGAAGCCCTGCTGAAGGGTGAGTTAAAAAAATTTTCCGCCTGTCTGGAGAAAGGCTGGCTTGCCAAGAGACAAATAGCTGATACCATAACGAATCCTTTCATTGACGGGCTATACCAATACGCTATGGACAACGGCGCCGAGTCGGCAAAGATCTCGGGCGCGGGCGGCGGTGGCTTCATGATGCTTTACTGCGATCCTCGCAAACGGGTAAACCTCATACGCGCGTTGAAAAAAAAGGACGGCGTGGTTCTAACTCCGTCTTTCACGGAAATAGGCACTCAAGGATGGACGATTCATTGATATGGGGGCGCACACAGCGCGAATTGAAAATTGATAATGGAAAATGCAGGGCGAAGATGTCAATCTCCCCTTTCCCTTTTTCGCCTTCGCGGTTAAAAAAGGCGCCGGTATCAGTCACCCTTCTTGCGCGATCTTCCCGTCCAGAATTTTTATGAGGCGTTTGGCTTGTGCTCCGACAACGGGGTCGTGGGTAACTATTATCACGGTAGCGCCTGCGGCGTTGATCTCTGAAAAGATGGAGAGGACGGTTTTTCCGGTGTGGGAATCGAGGGCGCCGGTGGGTTCGTCGGCGAGGATGATTTTGGGATTGCCTACGACGGCGCGGGCTATGGCGGCGCGTTGGTTTTGCCCGCCGGAAAGTTCGTGGGGCAGATGGCTCATCCTGTCGCCGAGGTTTACACGTTCAAGGGCGCGGGCTGCGAGTTCTTTCCAGCGGCTTTTTTCGACTCCCTGATAGCGGAGCGGGAGCATCACGTTTTCCAGCACGGTCATAGACGGTATCAGGTGATACTGTTGGAATACAAAGCCCAGTGTACGGCTGCGGAGGGCGGCAAACGCGTTGTCGTTTAACAGCGATATATTCTCGCCGCCTATGCGCACTATGCCCGAAGTCGGGCGGTCGAGGCAGCCTATGAGGTTCATGCAGGTTGTCTTGCCTGAACCGGAAGGCCCCATCAACGAGACGAACTCTCCCTCGTTTATTGTGAACGAAACGCCGTTCAGGGCGGTAACGATGTTCTGTCCCATGCGGTACACGCGCCGGGCGTCCTCTAAAGAGACTATTTCTTTCACCACGCCCCCATCAGAACCTCGGCATGGCGCCGCCTGCGGGCGCCCTGCCTCCGCCGGGCGGCCCGCCCTGCGGACCGCCGCCCTGCCGCCTGCCGCCGCCCCGTCCGGAAACAACGGGCTGTCGGAGCGCCTTCAACTCGTCCCCTTCGTTAAGTCCGCTTATCACGCTGATAAAACTGTTTCCGTAAGGCTCGACGTTGACGAGTACCCGCTCGCCCCGCCCATTCTCATCGAGGCGTTCGGCATAGGCAGTTCCGTTTTCGTAGCCTATGGCCTCGCGTTCCACGAGGAGGACTGTAACGGGCGGGCTTATCTCTATGCGTCCGGTGAAAGAATAGTTAGGCAGGATTTCTTCAGGCGGGTTTTCAATTTTTATTTTAGCGTTGACGACCGCCGCGCCCCGGCTCGTTACCGTGGCGACTGCGGGAAAAGATTCCACGAAGCCCTCGATTGTACCTTTTTGGTATGCGGGAAAGCTAAAAAGGGCTTTTTGGCCTACGCGGAGTTTAGGCGCGTCCGTTTCGACGATTTCAACCGTGCTATGGAGGTAGGTCCTGTCGACGATTACCCCTACATTGTCCTTTGCCTCGAGGTAATCGCCGGTTTGGGCGGTAAAGCTGGCTATGAGGCCGGAGAACGCCGCGGTTATGTTCCTGTCCTCTATCCTTTGAATCAGGGCATAGCGCTGCCTTTCCATCAGAGCCAACTCCAGTCTGGCGCCTGTGATACGTTTCTGTTCCATGTCAAAGTCATGTTTTTCAAGGTTGTAACGCTGTTCGCTGTCGTCAAGCTGGAGTATGAGGTCGCCCTTCTCAACGGTGTCTCCCTCGACCACGTAGACGGCGGTTACCGTGCCGTCCCCGGCGGCCCGCAGGGTCTGCTCCTGCGCCGCCGCGATGTTTCCGGCGATTTCTATGACATTTTCGTATGTTTCGCTGCGGACTGTGTAGACCCTGTCCAGCCCGCCCTGGTTATTCCTTATACGCCGGGCGATGACGAGTGACAGGACGAGCGCGGCGCTTATGCCGGCTATGACGATAATTTTTTTCGCTCTCTTTTTCATCCGCTTTTTCATACGCCTCCGCCGCTATTCCGTGATGATGTAGAGCGACGCCTCAATCTGATAGAGTATCATGTCGGTATCGGTGATGAGGCAGTTGTACCGGGCGTTTTCCATGTTCGCTTCGGCTTTGCGGTACTCACTTTCTGAGATCACGCCCTGTTCAAACCAGACGCGCATATCAGTCAGAAGCTCGCTGTACAGTTCAAACTGCTCCGCGCGTTCGTCCCTTTGCCAGAGGAGGTCTGAGCGCTTCCTCTCCGTCTCTGCCAACAGGCTCTCCCAGATCTTGACGAGGTTTTCGATTTCGATGCGCTCTTTTTGGGCGGCGAGCGCCTTCTCCTCTTTTTTAAGCGGAGAGAGGGACATGGCTTCGCTGTCCAAGCCTAGCGACAGTTTGAGGGCCGGCCCGCCGCTCGCGCCGACCGGGAACTCCAGCCCTCCTGAAACCGAGATCCCCCGCCACGAGAGTGAAAGCCCTGTGTTGACGCTGTGCGCCCCGCCTTGAAAGGACGTGGTGTTGAGCGCTACGCCTGCC
>JAIRMY010000082.1 GCA_031258335.1 Spirochaetaceae bacterium
AAGGAGGTGATAGAAATGGCAAAACTTCGTGAGATGTCGAGCAGTTTCTTTAGCGGCGGCGACCCCAAACATTGTCCTCGATGTGACAAAGTGTTCAGGGCCGAGCTAAAACGGTGCCCGGTGTGCGGTGGGGATCTGCACACAATCAAGTCCAAGGATGTCTACTATCAAGATAAAGAAGTAGACCAGCGTTCAATGTAATGAAACACCCCCTAAGCTCCGCTTAGGGGGTGTTAAATCCCAGGGCGAACAAACATAGGAGGGTAAACACGGGTAGGCGGCGTTCCTGTATTAACGCCAAAAAATTTTTTTGGAGATGTGTATGAACGCACAAGAATATCTAAAACGCGGGGTGGAGTCTTTTAACCGCGACGACTTTGATCAGGCAATCGCGGATTTCAGCGGGGCTATACGGCTAGACTCGAATCTTGACTTGGCAAAAAAGAATCTTTACAGCGCGTATTTTAATCGGGGCGTGAAGCGTTATACTAACGGCGACAATGACGGGAGTATTGCGGATTTTACCGAGGCTGTCAGACTCAAGCCGGATGACGCTGAGGCGTATCGCGCGCGCGGCACGGTAAACAACGGAAAAGGGGACTATGACCGGGCTATTGCGGATTTCACAGAGCTTATCCGGCTCGATCCGAATGTTGTTGCTTATCTTTTACGGCAAGCCAACTACTACGAAAAATGCAAAGCATATCGTGCTGCAGGTGATAAACACAACTTTTTCAAATACATAGATCTCTCAATAGCCGACTTAAAAGCAGCCTTACAGATTGATCCCAATAATGAAATGGCGCGGAAAATGCTCAGCCATTTAACTAATGAGCGGGAAGCACGGGCCAAAACATATGAAGCCATCTCTTGGCTTAAGGGCCAGGGGTTGTGAATACCTCGTCGAGCATGGGTTAGCGGCAGTAACTGCAAAAACAAGTAAAGGGAACGCGGTTGAATTTGACGAGGTGTTTTCATGCCAATAAATCATGAGGTGGTGTACGGTCGGCTTGTTGAAAACAACGCGCCGCCGCCGGACACGCCTCGCGCCATAGTTCGGATTCCGGGCGAGTATAACGGCGTTAAACGACCGTTTGGAATAACGGAAGAGATGCTGAGCAAGCATATTTTACTCGTTGGCGGCACCGGGAGCGGTAAAACGAATCTGTTCTATCACATCGTCAGGCAGCTTAAATCCGGGCTTACAAATGACGATGTGATGCTTATTTTCGACAGCAAAGGCGATTTCCATAAAAAATTTTTTGCCGGAAAAGACATCGTAATCGGGAATTCGGTTCAGTACCGCAAAGGGCCTGATAAATGGAGCATTTACCATGAAATAATCGCGGACGGTAAGGACGGCATATCGGTCGCTCAAAACACGCAGGAGATTTGTAAATCGCTTTTCGCGGAGCGCATTGAAAAAAACAGCAACAATCCATTCTTTCCCAATGCAGCCCGCGATCTGCTTGCTTCTATTATCACCGCTTTGGTTCGTAACGGTGTTACACCCAACAACAAGGATATTAAGGACTACATAGATTCCGCTTCTGTGGATGATTTAAGAGCGCTGCTTGCGGAACACCGCGACCTTGCGGCGGTTGCCTCGTATATAGGCGGCAAGTCCGGTTCGCAGTCGCAGGGTGTTCTTTCGGAGATGTACTCGGTAACGCGGGATGTCTTGACCGGAGTTTTTGCGGATGTAGGAGAATTTTCCATGAGAAGCTTCATCCGGGAGAGAGGCGGGCGGACAGCCTTCCTTGAATACGATCTGTCAATCGGAGACATACTCTCGCCCATTTATACGCTGCTGGTTGACCTCGCCCTCAAGGAGGCGCTAGGCAGAACGGCGACGCAGGGCAGCGTGTATCTAATCGCGGATGAATTGAAGCTGCTTCCGAATCTGCGGCACTTGGAAGACGGCATAAACTTTGGGCGCAGCCTCGGTGTAAAGATACTCGCCGGGTTACAGAGCATAGACCAACTAAACGCCAATTACGAAAACGAAGCGAAGGCAAGAAACGCGGTAGCGGGATTTTCATCCGTTTTTGCGTTCCAGTCAAACGATTTCAACACCAGAGAGTATGTGAGCAAGTTATTTGGCCGCAACATGATACTGGAAACCTTCGCGGAGGCGGACGGAAGCCGTCATTATGAAAAGCGCGAAGGCTATATGGTAGAGGATTGGGACTTGGCCTCACTATCGGTAGGCGAAGCCATTGCGGGTCTCCCTTTGATTCCTCCGTTTCGCTATAAGTTTGATCTGTTTACCGGAAAGGGGGTTTGAATCATGGGATTCCGTGATGTAGTTGGTTCCTTTGGTGAAGTGATAGGGGGCTCAATTGCAGCTTCCTCGTGGACCGGCAGAATGATCTTTACGGCGCTCCAGAGGGCCAGAACAAAAAAAGAAATTCAGGGAATCTACAATCAAGCGTACGATACAAATTTTCAGAACCGTTCGGTATGCGTCTTGCCCGGCGTAGACAAGAAGCAACTACTTCTTGTTACAGACGATCCCGGCGATAACGATATTTACGATTACCAGACGGAGAGTTCCACCCCCGCCATTGATTATATATGGGGAGATACGGACGGGCCGGAGTCCTCGATAGTGTCGGGAGGTCAGAACGGCGAGCGCGTCCGCGCCCTCATGCCGTTTGTGCATAAATCACAGCAGGAAGACATCCCTGTTATCGCTCTGCATACGGGTAATCGTGAACTGGAATCCATGATAGACGGGCACAGCAGCGCCTGCGAGCTTATTTCACGGGGTAACTTTTATTACGATATATTTCGCGGTATGCCGGTGGAGGATATGGCGTTTCTATTATACGAAACCATGCCGGAGGGAGACGGCAGTCCTGCCGCGGAGTCATTGCTCCGCTCCCTGCTGGAAGTGGTACTGCGTAAGCAAGGGACGGTAACATTCCAGAACCTTGCCGCCTTTCCGCTTCCCAACCTGAATGACACACTGGATGCCATGCGGAAGGCCGGTGAACTCAGCTCTGATGAGTACCGTGAAATCAACCGCTACTATATGTCCGGATCGCCGGCGATTGATTCTGTTCGTATCTTCCTCAACAAACTCAATAGGCAGGCTGAAGGCATATACGGCAGGCCGGTTTCCAATGCCTGCAACATAAAGAAGATGCTCAACTGCAAAGGCGCAATCGCTATTGATGTTGGGAACGTGAATAATGATCTGTTTTTTTCGTTGACAATAAATCATCTGATGCTCCTCCGGTCGCAAGGGCGAAGTTTTTCTATTCTTCTCGACGGCATACCCTTATCGCGCTTTCCAAAGGCGAATGATCTGCTCCGTGAACAGGTATATGCGATTAGCCACAGCGATTTCGTGTCTTCGTTGTTTGGCGGTGAACGGCGGGGTGAAGAAATGTTCTCTGAAATAACAGGAAATGTAAGCAGCCTAGTCCTTTTTCGGCACACGTCAGGCGCCTCGTGCCAGAAGTGGTCTGAACATCTAGGGAAGTACCACAAGATACGGATTAAGTACAACATTTCCCAGATCAGTTCTTTTGTAAACCCCGGTGATTCGCGGGGGATAAGCGTTGACGAGGCGGACGAATCCCGTATACGGGCTGAAACCCTCGCAAAGCTCCCCGGCGCTTTTGCCTGTATTCACAAATCCGGCGGAACTCTTCTCGCCGAGGTTTAGTGAAGGGAAATATTTTTATGGAGGTATAACCTAATGGAAGAGGAAGAATTAAAAACAGCGGAAATTGGTGAAAACAGTGTGGACGCGGCGCCGGTCGTGCAGTGCGCCGACACGCCGGAAAGCGCAGGAGATCTCGCAATTGATAAGGCCCCTGACGCGGATCAGCACAAGCCACAGGACAGAGAGCAGGCTGCACAGATGGATAAAGAACTCCTTGTGCAGCAGTGGCTTAAACCCATCGCCGAATCTTCGGAGAAGACGTCCGGTGAAATTCGGGAAATGCACAAGCTCTACCACAATGAATTCTCCAGCCGCTTGAGGTCCATGCAGGAAGAATTGGACCGGTACCACGATATCGAGAGGGGGCGTGTATTCGACGGCATACTCGGCGATGTCGCCAAACTGTACAGCGACTACGAATCCCTTGTTACTGAAATTACCGATGACAAGGTGAAAAAGCGGGCCATCTATATGTTCCAGGACATTTTTCAGATTCTTGAAGCCAACGGCGTTTCCAAGCTGGAAAGCAAGCCGGGCGACAGGCGCAACCCGCGGCATTGCCAGGTGCTTGAGCGAATTCCTACGGATGATCCCGCTCTGCACGACACGGTCAAGTTGAGCCGCAATACGGGATTCTACATTGAAAACCGCACGCTGGTAAAAGAACTCGTGGATATTTGTATCTTCACGGATACAAATTCCGGTAATCAGGAAAAGCATTAAAGCATAGGAGGACAACATGGAAACAAAAAAAGTTTATGGCATAGACCTGGGCACAACCTACTCGGCCATAGCGACTCTGAATGAAAACGGGATGGCTGAGGTCATCGAGAATACCGCCGACTCAGGCCCGCTGCTCGCGTCCGCCGTCTACTTTCAGGAGGGCGGCGATCCGGTGATAGGCAAAGAGGCGAAGAA
>JAIRMY010000155.1 GCA_031258335.1 Spirochaetaceae bacterium
CGAACAGGATGCCGCCCGCCGCCGCCAGCACAGAGCCAAGCGCAAACGTAAACGAGATTGTATAGTCTACGGATATACCCATGAGGCTCGAAGCCTGCATATCGAAAGAGACGGCGCGCATGGCCTTGCCGCGTTTTGTGTACTTGATGATGTAATTCAGCGCCATCATCAGCGTTGCTGATACTACGATGACAATTATCTGTATATTTGATATTGAAAAGCGCCCGGCGTCTATGTTATGCGCGGCGGGGCGCGGAAACTGGCGCGGATTAGGCCCTATGAACGGTATCACCCGCGCTCCGTTTTCCAGAATCAGCGAAACCGCTATGGCGGTAATAAGCGAATTAAGGCGCGGGGCTGACCGAAGCGGCCTGTAGGCAAAACGCTCTATGGTAACGCCGAGCGCCGCGCACAGACACATCGCAAAGACAAACGCAAAAATTATAGACAACGGGGAAACGCCGAGTCTTACCAGCACAAAGTATCCGGCGTAAGCGCCCGCCATCAAAATATCGCCGTGTGCAAAGTTGATCAGTAGCACAATGCCGTACACCATCGTATACCCAAGCGCGATAAGCGCGTATATGCTACCCAAAGAAATTCCGTTTATAAGCTGTTGTAAAAATATCGGAGCCATCCAGCCGCCGCGCCGTTAACGGAGATCTATGCCGGTGATATTGTCGGCGGGAACTGAAAAAACTATGCCCTCGGCCTTCGACGCCATGCCGTGCGATTTACTCACCGCTTCCATGATGGCAGCCTTCTTTGCCCGTGTTGTCAGGATGATGATGATTTCTTTTTCGTTCTGTATGGAGATGCCGAAAATTTTTGCCGGGCCGCTTTTTACCAGCCCTCTGGCGTTGATAACCGTGCCGCCGCCGGCGCCGGCTTCGCGGGCAACCGTCATAAATTCATCGCTGTAACCCTGATTCAGAATAGAAACAATGAGGTCGTATTTTCTTTCCATTTTTCTTCTTTCCTCTCCTTGGTAGACTTTCGGGTAGACTTCCGGCACGGGGCAGACATTCTTATCCACAGTCATACCGGACCTAATCAAAAAATCCAGTACAAGGTTGTTTACCGCCGAAAGCGGTATGGAAAACCCTATCCCGGTCCCCGGATGGTTAAGCCCAAGTTTCTGCCCCACCTCGCGTAAAAGACGCGGCGCAAAAGTATTTTGCTCTAGACAGAGTATGACCGCCTTGTCCGTCGAGCCTATCCCCAAAATATCGAGTATCTCGGAATTAGCAGTGCCCCTGCCCTTGCATACAAACTGGTAGCGCGTGTTGTTTTGACTGAATATAGTGCTGATAGTCTTGATTTTTTTCCAGTCAACGATAAAAAACGCCAGGTCTAAAACCGGTAAATCTTGTCCGCCGTCCATTTAGTAGTCAACCTCCGGGTAAATAATGATGCGCCCGGCCTTTTCCGCCGTCATCTCGCCGGCAGCCAACGCCACCTTCTTCAGCCTGATCTTGTATACGAGTCCCATTATTTGAATCACAACGAGCGGAGTAAGCGCGACAAGAGCGACAACGCCGAAAGCCTGCGTCATCAAGTCGCCGCCTACCCCCTCGCAAACGCCCATGGCAAGCGGAAGCAGAAAGGTTGAGGTGAGCGGGCCGGAACAAACCCCGCCTGAGTCAAACGCTATTCCCACGAATATGCGGGGCACAAAAAAGGTCAGCGTGAGAGCGATGACGTAGCCCGGTATCAGTATCCACATCAGCGGGATGCCGAGCAGTATGCGTACCATCGTGAGGGCAAGCGCTATAGCCATGCCAATGGCGAGGGAGCGCGTCAGCGTCTTTTGAGGTATAGCGCCGGAGGATATGTCTTCGACCTGTTTTTTCAGGACGTGAACCGCCGGTTCCGCCATCACTATGAAATAACCTATGACCATCCCCAACGGTACGAGTATCCAGCGCAGCGGAGAGGCCGCCATCTCCGACCCCAGCAGTTGGCCTACAGGGATGAAACCCACGTTTACACCTGTGAGAAAGACCAACAGCCCCAGCAGCGTATAGCAAAAACCCATGCCTATACGCTTGAGCTGGTGGTTCTTGTAGCGGCGGGAGATGAGTTGAAAGACCACGAAGAAGAACACGAGCGCGGCAAGCGCCGTAAACACGTCCTTTGCGTAGTGCGGAAGTTGGAGAAAAAAACTTTTGACAACATCGCGGGATGTGATGATTTCTGAAACCGTGTGAGACTCGACGTTTGCGCCTGACGGGTTAAAGACGATGCCGAGCAACATCACCGCAATGATGGGCCCCACACTGCACAGGGAGACCAGCCCGAAGCTGTCATCCTGGGAACCCCTATCGCCGCGTATAGATACAACGCCCAAGCCCATCGCCAGTATGAAAGGCACGGTTATAGGACCTGTCGTTACCCCGCCAGAATCGAAGGCTACAGGTATGAAGTTATCCGGCGTAAAGAAGGCGAGCGTGAAGGTGATTGTATACGCAATTAAGAGCATCACGGACAGCCGTATCTTGAACAGTATGCGAAGAACCGCCATCACAAGGAAGATGCCGACTCCGACTCCGACGGTTATGATCAACAGTATTGATGGATTTATCGAAGGCACCTGCTGCGCCAATACCTGCAAATCCGGCTCGGCTATCGTTATTACGAGTCCCATGATAAAACTTACCGATATAATCAGAACAAGATTCGGTGTTTTTGTAAGCTGTATCCCTATGCCTTCCCCCATAGGCATCATTGCCATGTCCGCGCCCAGGGTGAAAAACCCCATGCCGACCACAAGCATAGCCGCTCCCATCAAAAACAGCAGTATAGTACCCGCGGGAATCGGCACGAATACAACACTTGCCAGCAACACTATCACCGTTATAGGGAGTACGGACGAAAAAGCCTCGGTTATTTTTTCATAAAGCACCTTGTTCATTGTTTGGGTTAAAGTATAAAAAAAAATACCCGGTTTGTTAAGACCCCGCTGGGCGGTCAATTCGAAAGCATAAGGCGAGCGGCGTTTAGCCCGCACCGCTTGCACGCCCGCTATCCCCCGCCACCCTATGCGGAGCGGAATATTTAGTATACAATGCCTGTTATCATGCTCAGGCTGATAATGTTCCTCTACGATACCGCGCGGTTCTTCGCGCTGTTTGTCCTGTTTGTCGCGCTGGAACCGCAGGTAAACCCCGCGGATAACTATTTTGCCGGTAAACTCCTATACGCCGCCCCGCTTGCGCTGTTTCCGCTTATGGCATTCTTCCTCTGGCTTGATCGCGAAAAATACTCGCCTTTCGTATACCTTTATGCGGCGGGAAAGATCATAAGCGTATGCGCCGCCGCAGTTGCCGTCATCTCATCGTTCAGGGAACTGCTTACAATGTTCCTGTTCGCCGACGCAAAAAAAATTATCGTCAATATAACTGTACCCGTTTTAACCTTCCTTGATTTACTGTTTGTAATCCTCCTCGTATTTTCATCAAACCGTAGAAACATATCCTCCCGGCATCCATGAAACTTTTATGTAGATATATTTACGGAAATAGTGTAGACTATACCGAATGTGGACTTTTGTCCAACATGACTGCATGGAGGGTTTCAGATGAATTTCACAGGCGATTTGGTTAGGAATGTCTCGATTTCCGGGCATGGAGGCACGGGAAAAACTACCTTATTCGAGCGGTTGCTCTTTTCAGGCGGCGTTATCGCAAAGCCGGAAACGGTTGAATCCGGCAAAACGGTAAGCGATTCAACCCCTGAGGAGCTTGAGCGTAAAATTTCTATACACGCCGTCATGGCGAATGTAGCGCGGGGTGGCAAAAAAATTAACATTTTTGATACGCCCGGCGCCGCGGATTTTGTAGGCGATGTGATTCTTACATACCGTGCCGCTGAATTCGCCCTTTTAACAGTGGACGGGAGATCCGGCATACAAATCGAAACAATCAAGCTGTGGCGCAATCTCGAAGCCCGCAAAAAACCCCGCGGCATCGTTATCACCAAACTCGATGACGATAAGGCCGACTTCGAGCGCGTTCTTGCCGACATCAACGAAAAATTCAAGACGGACGCCGTGCCGTTTACCCTCCCACTGGGAAGCGGCGCTGCGTACAAAGGTGTCATCGACGTTATCAGCCAAAAGGCGTACATGGCGGATGCCGTCGCCACCACTATCGAGAAAGAAGCCCCCATGCCGGACGACGCCAAACCCGCGGCGGAGGCGGCGCTTGAAAAAATCACCGAAGCCGCAGCCGAAGGAAACGACGCTCTCATGGAAAAATTCCTCGATTCCGGCGCTCTTGACGCTTCAGAGATCAAGACGGGGCTTGCCGCCGCCCTTTCAGAAGGCAAGTTCACGCCGGTATTCGCGTCCGCCGCGTTGAAAAATTCCGGACTAGTCCCCCTCCTCGATTTTTTTGCCGCCATAGGCCCCTCCCCGCTGACGGCAAACGACCTCGCGTTGACGGTTGGTGGCGGCGAAAGCAAGGTTATCCCGCTTGACCCGGCAGCCCCATTCAGCGCCCTCGTGATCAAAACGAGTTACGACCAGTTCTCAGGAAAATTGTCGTGGATCAAAGTAATAAGCGGCAAACTTGTCTCAGACTCCGACGTGTTGAACGTTACCGAGGGCAAAAAAGAACGTGTCGGCAAACTCTTTGCCTGCATAGGCAAAAAATTAGAGGAAATTAAGGAACTTAACTCAGGCGATATAGGCATCATCACCAAGTCCCCAACGATGAAAACCAACGACACCATAGCCGCCTCCGATCTGGGCTGGCGCTTCGTGCCTCTCCGCCTCCCCGCGCCCGTTCATTCCGTCGCGGTAAGCGCCTCCGAAAAGAAAAACGACGACAAACTTGGCGACTTCTTCGTCCGCGCCGCCGAAGAAGACCACACATTCCGCTACGAATTCAACTCAGAAACAAAGGAAACCGTAATATCCGGCATGGGCGAGCTTCATATCAACATGATTCTGGAAAAAGCCAGACAGACTCAAAAAATAGAGGTGGTAACCAACATTCCCCGCGTCGCCTACCGCGAGACTATCACCAAGACAGCAAGCGCCGAGTACACGCACAAGAAACAGACAGGCGGGCATGGGCAGTACGGCAAAGTTTTGCTTGAAATCGCCCCGCTCGCCCGCGGCGAACAGTACAGGTTCATAAACGCGATTTTTGGCGGTGCCGTCCCCAAAAACTACATCCCCGGCGTCGAAAAAGGCATAGCCGAAGGCATGGCTCGCGGCATCATGGCAGGCTACCCCGTCGTAGATGTCGAAGTCAAAATCGTTGACGGCAAATACCACCCGGTAGACTCCTCCGAGTTATCTTTCAAACTCGCATCACGCAACGCATTCCGCGAAGCAATGAAACTCGCCGCCCCCGTGCTGCTCGAACCTATCATGGAGCTCACCGTCCTCGTCGAAAGCAAGTACCTCGGCGATGTAATGAGCGACCTCTCCGACAAACGCGGCAAGATTCAAGGCGAATCTTCACTCGGCGGCGGCATCGAAGAGGTAAAAGCCCAAGTCCCCGCCTCGGAACTCCTCCGCTACTCCA
>JAIRMY010000189.1 GCA_031258335.1 Spirochaetaceae bacterium
GGGTGACGGAGGATCGCCGCGACGAGGCGGAACGCGCCGGTTACACGGTGATAGACCCGCCGTCCATCATCGCTACCCACCTCACCGAGATAATAAAGTCCCACGCCGCCGAGATTCTAGGACGGCAGGATACGCAGAGAATCATTGACGACATCAAAAAAGACTATCCGGCGGTCGTCGAGGATGCGCAGAAAAGCCTGAGCCTGGGCGAGATTCAAAAAACCCTGCAAGCTATGCTGCGTGAACAGGTTTCGATACGCAACATGGTTACGATACTGGAAGCGCTCGCCGACTTCGCGCCCATATCAAAGGACATACAATTCCTTACCGAAAAAGCGCGTCAGGCGCTGGGGCGGCAAATCTGTCTACAGTACGCGGACGAGGACCGTAAACTTCGCGTACTCACGATAGACCATAATTTTGAGCAAAAAATTGTCGACAGCGCCGTACAGACGGCTTCCGGCAAAGTCTGTGCTCTGGAACCAAGCCTGCACGTCTCATGGATCAAGGCCTTGTCTTCGGCAACCGCTTCCGTACTTGCCCAAGGCTGGTCGCCGCCCATCATCCTTTGTTCGGAACAGGCGCGTTTCCTCGTCAAGCAGTCCGCCGAGCGTGAACTGCCTGAACTCGTAGTGCTGTCCGTCCGTGAAATCACAAACGATATTGACGTAGAACAACTCGGCGAAATCCGCGTGGATGCGGCGTAACTTGGGTGCGGTGTTTACCCTGGGGCCTTTCGGCGGTATACTCGAATACCATGGGGATTATGCTTAACTCTAATAGCCCGCCGACGCGGAAGATGCCTATAGGCATACAGGATTTTGAAAAGCTGCGTAATTTTGACTGCGTTTACGTTGACAAGACTGAATACGTGTGGCGGCTTGCGAGCGAACCCGCCCCATACTTCTTGAGCCGTC
This sequence comes from Spirochaetaceae bacterium, assembly GCA_031258335.1. GTDB lineage: Bacteria > Spirochaetota > Spirochaetia > Treponematales > Breznakiellaceae > JAIRMY01. The sequence continues at coordinate 918 of JAIRMY010000189.1, forward strand.
CGCGGCGTTTTGGAAAAAGCCTCCTGCTCACTACGCTAAAGGCGTATTTTCTGGGAAAAAAAGAGTTATTCGAGGGGCTGACAATAGCGAAACTGGAAACGGAATGGCAGGCATTCCCCACTCTTCATCTGGATTTTAACTCCACGTCATACGCTACAGTCGAAAACCTTAACGAATTTCTAAATTACAGCGTAGGTTCTTGGGAAAAAGAATGGGGGCTGGAAACTTCCGTAGAAGCCACGGCGTTACGGTTCAAGACGCTTATCGAAGGGATATACAAAAAGACGGGAAATCAGGTAGTCGTTCTCGTGGACGAATACGACAAGCCGCTCCTAGAAAGCATGAGCGACGAAAAACTAAACGCCGCCTTCCGCGCCGAATTAAAACCGTTTTACGGCGTGTTAAAGAGCGCCGATGCCGCGCTGCGCTTTGTGATGCTCACAGGAGTCACACGTTTTTCAAAGGTGAGCATATTCAGCGACCTTAACCAGCTTAAAGAAATCGGGTTGTCCGAAAAGTACGCCGGAGTCTGCGGCATAACGGAAACTGAATTACTGGACTATTTTACGCCGGAACTGGAAGCGCTGGCAAAAAAGAACGGAGAAAGTTTTGAAGAAACTCTCTCGTTGATAAGGCAGAAATTCAACGGCTATCATTTTTATAAAACCGGCGAAAGCGTATACAACCCTTTCAGTTTACTGAACACTTTTGGCAATGGCGATATTAGCTACTACTGGTTTGCCACGGGAACGCCTACATTTTTATTCGGAGAACTCAAGCGTACAGGATTTGACATAATAAGGTTTGATAACAAAATAGATATAGACGAATTTGAGATAAACGACTATCAGCCCGGCGATGTGAATCTAGTACCGCTTTTGTACCAGAGCGGATACCTCACGATTACAGGTTTTGACAAAAACATGCGTTCATACAGGCTGGGCTTTCCAAACGACGAGGTAAAATACGGTTTTCTGGAGAATTTATTTAAGTATTTTTTCCCTGACAACGGGCGGGGAACGGGCTTAGCGCGAGGACTTTCGTGAGGGTGTGACCAGTGAAAAAATATGTGTTTTTGTTTCCCGGTCAGGGTTCACAGTACACAGGGATGGGGATGGATATTCTTGACGCTTCAAACGAGGCAAAGGATTTGTTTGCCCTTGCCTCGGAAGTTATCGGGCGGGATGTAAAAAAACTGCTTGGCGAAGCGGACGGCGCTGCTTTTAAGCGGGGCGGCATAGCCCAGCCTGTGATAACTCTGGTGAATCTTGCCGCCGCCGCCGTGTTAAAATCACGCGGTATCCTTGCCTTTGCCTGCGCCGGGCATAGCCTTGGCGAGTATGCGGCGCTTGCCGTCTCCGGCATAGTATCGGCGGAGGACAGCCTCCGGCTCACGGCAAGGCGCGGCAAGCTGATGCAGGATGCCGCCGATGTCCTAGTCGAGTCCGGCGGCGGCATGGCCGCGGTTATGGGGCTTCCTAGCGGCGAGGTGGAAAAAGCGGTAAATGATTGGGCCGAAAGCGGATTGCGGGACTTGTATGTGGCGAACTTCAACTCGCCGGCGCAGACTGTTGTCTCCGGTACAGGCAAGGCCCTATCAGAGGCGGAAACTCGCTTCAAAGAAGCGGGGGCGCGGCGTTTCATCCGGCTGCCTGTCGCTGGTCCCTTTCACAGTCCGCTGATGGCGGAGGCGGCGGATAAATTTGCAGCCGCGCTTGACGGCATTTCTTTTGCCGATCCCCGCGTACCGTTTTTTTCCAACGTTACCGGTAAACAAGTTACGAGCGGCGCCGAAGCCAAGCGCCTGGCCCCGCTCCAAATCCGCGGCCCCGTCCGCTGGTTGGACGAGGAAAAAGCCATCGCCGAAACCGCACCCGACGCCGTTCTTGAGGCAGGGCCGGGCAGGATACTCACCGGTTTGTGGAAAGACTCAGGGTCGGCTATCCCCTGCTATCCCGCCGGAAAATTTGCCGATATTGAGAAAATATAGAGCTTCTACGTAAATGTCATGGAAGGCGTATACAAGTTACACAATAAAATAATGCGCTACGATTGGGGTTCGACCCGGTATATACCGGAATTTTTAGGCGCCGAAAACCGGGATAGTAAACCCTATGCCGAATTATGGATGGGAACGCATCCAAAGGGAGAATCACGCGCGCTTTTGGGTAAGGACGAGAAACCTCTTTCGCAAATTTCAGGCGGACTGCCCTTTCTTTTTAAGCTGCTCGCCGCGGAAAAGCCGCTTTCTATACAGGTTCATCCCGACAAGGCGCAGGCAGAGGCGGGATACGCAAGGGAAAACACGGAAAATATTCCGCTTGATTCCCCCGAGCGCTGTTACAAGGACAAAAACCATAAGCCTGAAATACTCTGCGCCCTGACGCCGTTTAGGGCGCTCTGCGGCTTTCGTGAACCACGCCTGATAAAACATCTGCTGGAAATTTTTTCCTCTCCGCCGGTAAAAAAACTGCGTCAAATTTTTGACAGCGCGGGAAATGACGCGCCGCGCCTTTTTTTACGCTCGCTGTTTAACCTTTCAAACTCTGATCTTATTGAAATATCGGAATTCATAAAAAAAAATATACAAGGCCTAAAAAATGAATACAAAGAATACTCCCGCGAATTGGATTTAATCAAATATCTTGAAGAAATTTTTCCATGCGATCCTTCGGCGCTCTCCCCGCTTTACCTTAACGTCATTGATTTGCCGCCCGGCGAGGCGGTTTTTCTGCCCGCCGGCATCCTTCACTCCTATATACACGGCGCGGGCGTTGAAGTTATGGCATCTTCGGATAACGTCATACGCGGCGGATTAACGTCAAAACATATAGATCACGCCGAATTATTCCGCGTATCAAAATTCGCTCCGTTCAAACCGGATATATATAAACCGCAAAATCACAGCTTGTATAAATACCCCGCGCCTGTTAAAGATTTTACGCTTTACTGCATGAATAACGGCGGCGGAGAAGCCGCTTTCCCCGCGTCCCGCGCAGCGATATTTTTTTGTACCGGCGGAAGCGCCTGTTTTTGTCTTGCGGGCTCTGAAAAAATCACCGCGCAAAAAGGCGAAAGCGTTTTTATAGCGGAAAACTCCGGCGGTAATCTCCGCCTTTCCGGAATGTTCAGCGCGTATGTAGCCGAATGACCCCGTTTCAGTCCGGCTTTTCACAACGGATGGATTTAGTGTAGAATGGGAAAATGTTAAAAGATATAACTGTTTTGGCATTGTGCCTTAACGCGGCGCTTGCCGGAGCGAAAGAAGCGCCCGATTGGATTACGCCGCTCCGGGACGCCTTTTACGGAGAAAACGCCGATGCTGCATATATATCGCGTCTTGGCGGCGAAGTTGAAGACAGGGCGAAACTGGAATTGAGCGGGACAGAACTGTACAATACTCTTTCGTATTGTGAATTTTTAATCGCAAAAGCATACATGAGCGAAAAAAAAGAGGACGAAGCGGAACGGCGTTTTGAACAGGGCTTTGATTACGCGGACAGATCCGTAAAAGATAATCCTACTTCTGATGGCTATCGTATGATGGCGGAAAATATCGCCCAGCTTTGTACGCTAAGATCAACCGTATGGGTCATGGCTAACGGGCTTAAAGTGGAACGCTTTGCGGAGAGGGGGCTGGAGTACGACAAGCGGAATGGAGCCTGCGCCATTCTTATCGCATCCCGATGGGTGTACGCGCCAGCGCCTTTTCATAATATCCGAAAAGGGATAGACGAAATGAAAAAAATCCTTTCCGGGTCTTACGATCTGGGGCGGGATGATTATTTTAACGTGTACTATGCCATTGCATACGCATACAACAGGAATAAACAGCCTAGTGAAATGGAATCATGGCTGGAAAAAGCGCTGGCTGTTTATCCCGTGAATAAAGACGCTTTAAATCTTAAACAGGGCGTGGCGCGCGCGGTCGGTTTTGCGGATTCTTCCGATACGCACTATAATGATTGATGCCGCCGGCGCGGAATGAACTTCCCCGCAGGGAATCCCCGGACGGCGCAGCGCTCCTTACAATGCTTCCACCTGTAAAATACCAATATGCCGGGGGCGCTACGGGGGGGGGGGGGGTAGTTTTCCCGCTTCGTATTTAATTTCATTTTTTTTTAAACACTATACTTTTAAGGAATTTTTGATTGTACTTTTTTTAAAAATA
>JAIRMY010000198.1 GCA_031258335.1 Spirochaetaceae bacterium
ACCGTAACGTATGGCCTCAATGAGCAAATCCCGCAGGGGCCTGTCCCCAAAATTGACCTTACCCAGAACATCAAAAACTTTGCCGCCCAAGGCATCCCGCTCTTTATCGAGTTTTTCAAAGAGCCGGGTAAACACATCCCCCTCGCGGGTATCCTTGGCAACAAGGTTCCACAAATGGCAAACCGTCCGCTGCCCGATACGATGAATACGGCCAAATCGCTGTTCAAGCCGGTTCGGGTTCCAGGGGAGGTCATAATTTATCATCAAATGCGCTTTTTGAAGATTAATGCCTTCCCCGGCGGCATCGGTTGCAATCAACACCGATACATCCGCATCGTTTTTAAAACTCTCCTCGATTCGTTTACGATCTTCCCGGCGCATTCCACCCTGTATGGTAACGACCGCGTCCTGATTCCCAAGCATGGTACTGATCTTATTGGCGAGATAATTCAACGTGTCCCGGTGTTCGGTAAAAATAATTATCTTTTCACGGGAACGGGTCTGTACAGTCTGACCATCATCACCCTCTGCGTACATCAAGGCATCGTCCTGCAAAGTTTTTGATACTTGTTCCCATTTTTTATCAACTCCGGAACGGAGCAGCCTTTGCGCGTCCAGTTCCAGATCAGAAAGGGTATGTATTTCTATTTCTAACTCAGCGATAGTTTTTGCGGCAGTTGCCTCATCCAGGAATTCTTCTTCAAGATCGTTTATCTCTTCTTCGGGGGCTTCTTCATAATCATCCCAATCGTCATCGGTAAAGCTGCGGTTATAATCAGGCGCGGACCGCCGGTTCAAACCGATGTCACGAGAGCTTTGCAGTTCAAGCAGCTTTTTCTCAAGCCGCTCCCGCCTTCTGTGCAATGACTGATAAATTGCTTCGGGAGAAGAAGCAAGCCGCCGTTGTAAAATTGTCAGGGCAAAACCGACCGCATGGGCGCGTTTTGGATCAAGCGCTTTCTGCGCCTGGTCAAAGCCGTTCCGTACATAGTCTGTTACTTTGTTGTATAAGTCCATTTCAGTTTCAGAAAGTTCATACTTCAAAGTATAAGCGGCGCGTTCAGGAAAGAGATGCTTTCCTTCAAAAGTGAGCAATTCCTCTTTTACAAGACGGCGCATTATATCGCTTACATCAACGTTGATTTTTTTGTTTCGCTGTTTTCCTTCAAACCGGTCCACGTCCAAGAGCCGCAGGAATAGCTGGAAATCGTCTTCCTTCCCGTTATGCGGCGTGGCGGTTAGGAGCAAAAAATGCCGGGTTAAACCGGAAAGAAGCACACTTAAGTTATACCACTTTGTCCGCTTTTCTTCATCACCAAACAAACTTGCCGACATCTTATGCGCTTCATCGCAGATAATTAGATCCCAGTCCGTAGTCTTAAGTTTTTCCTGTAATTCTTCATTACGTGAGAGTTTGTCGAGACGAATAATTAGAGAATACTTGTCCAAAAAGACATTTCCGCGGACCGAAGACCGTATGCTGTCATTGGTAAGAATCTCAAACTCAAGCTGGAACCGGGAATAAAGCTCATCCTGCCACTGTTCCGCCAGATTTCCTGGTGATACAATCAGACAACGGTTAAGGTCGCCACGAACTTTAAGTTCCTTTATCAACAAGCCCGACATGATGGTTTTTCCCGCGCCGGGATCGTCCGCCAAAAGAAAACGCAATGGTTGCCTGGGCAGCATTTCGCCGTAAACCGCGGTAATCTGATGTGGTAAGGGCTGAATTAAGGATGTATGTACCGCCAGGTGGGGATCAAAAAGGTGCGCCAGCTTGATTCGATACGCCTCGGAAACAAGCCTGACCTGAGCAGCACAGGCGTCAAATTTCCAGAGCAAATTCCCCGTTTCAAGGCTTATTTTGTCTCGATCGGCAGCATAGACTATCTGCTGTCCAAGGGAATTATCACCCTTACGGTAAACAAGCCCTGTGGCATCATCCCCATAAGACTGAATGGAAATAATTTGAACAATTTCATTGGGTGTAATGCCTTTCAGCCGGTCTCCCGGCTTAATATCCTGTAAATTCATGCATTTTTCCCATTTTGTTACAAACTTCCCATATTTACCGCTTACTCCGATAATTTTACACTATGTTTCGCCATAGCAACAAGTGTCGGTTTTAGGTCAGATATTGTTAGAGATTTATATGCCAAAGCCGCCATATTTGCCCCCGCTTAAATTTACTCTTGATACGCCACCCTGGATATGCTATCAGTAATGTAAACCGTTGCGCGTTAAGCCCAACGGCATGATTAACCGTGAGGCGCTGCTATGTCTATTCATATTGACGCAAAAACTGATGAAATTGCCGATCTTGTGTTGTTGCCGGGCGATCCGCTAAGGGCGCGGTTTATCGCCGAAAATCTGCTTACAAGCGCCGCACAGTACAACACGGTACGGAATATGCTGGGGTATACCGGCGTTTTCAACGGGAAGCGCGTATCCGTGCAGGGGACGGGCATGGGAATACCCTCGATATCTATTTACGTCAATGAGTTGTTCCGTGATTTCGGAGTGCGGCGGGCGATAAGGATAGGGACAGCCGGTTCCATACAGAGCGATATAAAAATACGGGATATTGTGATGGCTGTCTCCGCCTGTACCGACTCGGCGGCTAACGGCATACGCTTTGGCGGACGAAGTTATGCCCCCGCCGCCTCGTTCAAGCTGCTAAGAACCGCCTACGATATTGCCGAGGCAAAAGGCTGCAAGCCTTTCGTCGGGACCGTGGTTTCGACAGATATGTTTTACAGCGAAGATCCCGATGAATGGAAGCTGTGGGCAAAATTCGGCTGTCTTGCGGTAGAGATGGAATGCGCCGAACTGTACACCCTTGCCGCCAAATACCGCCGCGAAGCCCTTGCCATCCTCACCATATCAGACAGCCTCGTAAGCGGAGAACTTACAGGCGCATTGGAACGGGAGACCTCTTTTACCCGCATGGCTGAAATAGCGCTTGAAACCGTGGTAAGCTGAACAATACGCTCCGCCGTGGAATATAAACAGCGCGAACCGGCGGCGCAAAATAAAACCGCTGCCGTTAGGAGGAGAACAGCAGCGGCTAATTCTTGGTATTATTTCTTTGTGTACCTATTTAACAAACTACATAAAAATAGGTTACAAAGTAAGCTAATTTTTTGACGCGGAGCGCCTTTAAACCGGCTGGCCGGCGCTGGCGGGTTTGGTGTATGGTTAAAGTATGGTTATTGAAGTTCACTCTCCTACGATACGGCGCAAGGAGATGGATGCGGTTCTTACCGTATTGGTTGAAGAAAAGATAGGGCCTGGCAAACAGGCTGAACGCCTGATAGAGGCGGCGAGGGAACGCCTGCGGTTTGAATACTGTCTAGCGTTGAGGAGCCCTGCGGCGGCGTTGTTTCACGCGCTTAAACTGCTCGGACTGCCGCCGCGTTCAGGCGTGGTGATTTCCGCGCTTTCTCCGGCTTACTATCTCAGGGTGATTGACGATTTGGGGTTTGCGGCGATTTTTTGCGATACGGCTCCGGACCGGGCCTGTCCGGGAGCGGCGGAGATAGAAACGGCGTATACGGCCGCCGCCGGTACGGAAACTCCGGCGCGCGCCGTCGTGCTACACCACAGCCTCGGTTTCATGCCGGACATGGAGGAGGCAGCGGCGCTGGGATTTCCGCTTATCGAGGACTGTTCCGCCGCTTGCATGAGTAGCTTGGGCGAAAAAAAAGCCGGTTCCTACGGAATTTTTACGATACTGGGACTGGAAGAACGGGATATGCTTACTAGCGGCGGCGGGGCGCTGCTGTACGCGGCGGAAAAGCGCAATGCGCAGGCGCTTCGTAACGCGGGGCCGCTCCCCCCTGAGTACGGGCTTCCCGACATGAACGCAGCTATGGCCATAGTACAGTTCAGGGAAACGGAAAAGAATCTTGAAAAGCGGGCAAAGATAGCCGGGTTGTACACGCAAGCGGCGCTGCGGCAGGGCCGGCACAAGATGTTTGCCTCGCCCGATAACTTTGAGTACAACAACTATGCTTTCCCGCTCCTGCTCGAAACCGGGATGAAAGAGGTCTCTACTTACGCAAAACGCAAGGAAATCATTGTAGAAAGCGCCTTCGCAAAGTCGCCCGCCGCCTTGGGTCTCGTTTCCCATGACAAGTGCCCCAATGCCTGCTCGCAAAGCCTCCGCACCGCGCTTTTACCGGTTTATCCGCGTCTCGGCGCCGCCGATGTCCAGCGCGTGGCCAAGCTGATACAAACGCTGCCATAGCCGGGTTGTATATTGCATAGTAAAAGCGGTTTTTAAAAAACAGCCGCGAAAAGGAAAATATACAAAGTGTAAAAGCAATGCCTAAACAGCGGATCACCGGCATATCAGCGGCTGTAACAAAAATGGAGTAGATTGTATTTTAGCGAAAAAGAGAAAAGTGAAAAAATTTATTATTGCTTTGTTTCTTGTAAACGTGTTTTGTTTTAATATTCATCCTGAGACTTGGGTATTGGAAGATAATGACTATTCTCCGCCCTCTCCCCCTATTCGTTTGGTATTTCATAATATAGGCCGGAACTTGTTTGACGCCGTAACATATAACTATGGAATTAACTTTATTGGCGCCGGGTTGGGGACATGGGCGTTTATAGAAACTGGACTTGACTGGAAATGGAGAAATATCGCGAAAAATACCGTGGGGCTGCCAAATTTCGGATTGCCGGGATCGTATTTAGGTTATATTGTTCCCGGTTTAACTCCGCTTGTAACTTATGCGGCAGGCCGTCTCATACGCAATACAAAATTACAGATCGCAAGTTTTGCGTTAGCCCAGGCATTACTGTTGACAATGGCTGTCCAAACGCCGTTAAAAATGATAACAGGAAGAGCGTTGCCTGGAATTGTAGATAAACTTGATCATTCAAAGAGCCGGCGTACAGATGATTTTAGCGGTGAATTTAACTGGTTCAACAGTAATTTCATTGGAGGATGGCCCAGCGGACACACCGCAAACGCATTTGCGGCGGCTGCGGTAATATCGGAGATATATAAAGACAATTTATGGCTAAAAATAGGCGTATGGACTTATGCCGGATTGATTGGATTGGGCGTTACATCGGATATTCATTGGGCATCTGACGCATTGGCGGGCGCTCTAATAGGCTACGCGATTGGAAAGACCGTTGGAAAAAGTTTTAGCAAGGTGCTTGGAAATAGTGTTTCTGATTGCAAAGCCTCTTTTTATTTTACTACAGAAGCCGCGGGAGTTGTAATACGTTTTTAATTTGAATATGACCCGCCCGGCCGCGAATCGAGGCTTTGAAAAGTCAAAAAGACCGGTATGCCTTGCGATATCCGGCCTTTTTGTTACCTCAAACTGAAAGACAGCCCCGGTTGGGTTTCCTGAAAAGTCAGGCAAGAGCCCAATTTTAGAAAATCCGAGGGACGGTTTCAAAATGTAATTTTAAAATCGCGTCATGTTAGCGGTTTTCTTTTTCAAGAGAGAATGCCGAAGCGCCGGACCATGGAATATCCGCATGACCGCAGATCGGGCACCTATTGGGCGCTGTCTTCGCGCTGATGGCATTGTCGCAGTTGACACAGTGCCATGTAAAGAAATCTCTGTTTAAATTAGCCATAATAAGCCTCCTGTATAAAATAGTTAGTGATTCTATCACTCACTATTAATAATAATTCCTAATACGGAATTATCAAGCAATTTTTACCTAAGAAAAGCCACAAATGACCACCTCAAGGTGAAAAGTGAACGGTGAATAGCGAATGGTGGGGTTTGCAAGGGGCGGGTATTGACATTAAACTGGTACTGGCATAGGGTATTTATACGCGGTCGTCATATAACGGCATTATCCAAGCTTCCCAAGCTTGTGACGCGGGTTCGACTCCCGTCGACCGCTGGAGGGCGGGGCTATGCGTCTTCTTCCTGTACAACAAAAGTAACAACGCGGTATTCCAGCAGTTGAAGTATCTCCAGAAAGGCGTTCACGCTGGAAAACGGTACGTTTTTATCGGCAATTATATGAATCCGTGTGTCCGGCGCGGTACGGTACAGGCTGCCTACGGCATCTTCGGCTTCGGCAAGGCTCGCGGGGTTGCCGTCAAGGTAAATGTAACCGGATTTGTCTATCCATACTTCCAGATTCTTTTTATCGCTTACTTTTTTAAGCGCCTCGGCAGCTTCGGGATACTCTATCTTCACCTCTTTGCGGTAATTTATTAGGGAAACTAGCATGATAAAAATCAGAAGCAAAAACGCGACATCACTCATCGCGTTCATGGGAATTACCAACAGGCGGTGTTTGCGTGAAATGCGGATCATCCGTTTCCGTCCATTTTGAATGAAAAGGATTCTATCTTCAGTTTTTGCGCAAGTTCGACAAAAGAAACTACGCTCTGCCATGGCGCTTCCGGTGAGATTATGAGCGCCACGGCAAGGTTGGGGTTAAGCGCTACGCTTACAGTTATATTCCGCTCAACAGTTTTTATGTCAACAGGGTTTCCGTTTGAAAGGATGCGTCCGATACTATCCAGTTCATAGCGCAGTATATCATTTTTTGATACTATGCGTGTCGAATCTTTCGCGGGCAGATTCATCAAAAAGCCTTTGTTGATGTTAAAACCGGCAATAACGATAAAATAAATTATCAGCAAAAACGCCAAATCGCTCAACACGCTGTTTTCTTCGTATTTTTTTTTGACGCGCCGTTTAATTGTCATTTTTCGCAAGCTCCAGGATTATTTGAGAGCAGGATTTTTCCGCGTTGGCGGCAAAGTTATCAACGGCGTGGGTCAGGAGCGAGTTGGAAACCATCGCAATGATAGCGATTATAAGCCCGAAGACCGTCGTTATCAGCGCCTCGTAGATGCCGTTTGCCACTATCTGCGCGTTGACTTCCGTTGCTTCCGCTATGGATTTGAACGCGCCTATCATTCCGGAGACCGTCCCTAAGAAACCTGTAAGCGGAGCAAGGGAGCCAAGCGCGGCAAGAAAATCAAAGCCGCTTTCCAGTTCGTTGATGCAGCTTTGCGCTTCAGTTTCCGCCGATTTTTCCATAAGATGTTCAGATTGTCCCGCGTGGTCGAGCAATGCGCGAAGTACGCGCACCCCCATGGATCGTTTGGATCTTCCGGCTAAATACGTCTGTGCGCCGTTGATGTCTTTTTTTTGCATATAAGCCATGACATCACCGCAGAGTCTTGTCATGCGCAGGTCGTGTGAAAAAAGGTACACGACACGTTCCAACGCTATAGAAATTGTAGCGATAGAGAAAACCAAGAGCGGCCACATGAAAATACCGCCCATATTGAAAAAATCCAGCAATAAAAAACCTTCAGTGTTGCTCATTTTCTGCTTCCTTATGCGCCCCTAATAATAGCATGTTTTTGGAGTTTGGTTAAGCGGTTTCCGCGCAAGCCGCTTCTAATCAAACAGCGTAGGGTTGTCTTTTTTCAGCCGCCATGAATCGATTCCGCTTCGCTCGCCTATGTCTTCAAGTACGCTTAGGATAGTCTGGTATTCGGGTGTTACGCCGTTTTTTAACAGCGGCAGTATGGCAAATACTATTTCGTTGAACGAAGGATTCTTGTTTTCACGCTCCATGCGCCGTAAAAAACTGATTAAATAGTATTTTATACGTAAACGCACGTCAAAATGCGTTTGAAATTTAGAGTCTTTCTTTATGCTGTACTTTTCCGTATTAGCGTCATATTCGAATCTTTCCCGTAATAGCGGCGAAAGGTCTGTGTATTCTTTTTTTAGCAAGTCCAGAAAGCCGAGTTCCAGTCCTTTGATGATAAGCTCATTGTTAATCTGTTCCAATGTCGCGCCGTCATCTTTCGCGATGACGCCTTCAATCGTTTGTATTACGATTTCGCCTATATCCATCCCAAGGTTTGCCTTTAGTATCGACCTGGGGTTTCTCGCCTTGCGGAAATTGATGATAAGCTCGCCTGACAGTACGGTAAAGGGGTTCTGTCTTTTCTTAAAACTTGTCTGCCCGTTTCTTTGCGGAACCGCGCCCATATATTCAAAGCCGCATTTTTCGCAGGTTTCTACGATCAAATGCCAGAATTCAGGGTCTTTATGGGCGAATACAAAAGAAAGCCAGCGGTCAAATTTAAGGACGCGGTACATCTCCTCTATGCTTTTTGCTATGAGCGTATTATACTCTTCCTTTGTCTTGTTGTGTTCGCCGCCCTCTATAGCCTCCATCCGGTAGTCGGCTTCCGTTACCTCTAAACCAAGCCATGCGTTCCATATCGTTGATAAATCAAGGTACGGAATTTTCTTGCCGTAGGGCGGGTCCGTGTAGATATAATCCACGCTTTCTTTCGATAGTAATGACAGGTCTGTCGCGCTCCCTTTGATTATTTGGGCGTCCGCCATCATCTCTTCCGGCGTTTTTCTATTTAGCAGGCACAAATGCGTTATCTCTTCTTTGCCGTTACAGATACGCTTAAATTTACTTTCAAAGACCTCGATAGTTTTTTTATTCGCAGGTCTAGGCGCGAGTCGATAGCGGTAGTAATAGCCAAAATGATTGCCGCCGCCCCGGGGCGTTTCGTGGAATGTTTTATTGATAATCGATATAGTGTTGTAAAAAGCGAGCAGCAGCGAAAGCCGTGTATTTTCTTTCTTTGCCGTATGTTTTTGTATCAGCGCCTTGAGTAACGATAACTGCGCCAACTGTTCATCTGTAAATAATTCTTTCACAGTGCCGACATCAGAGCCCTTGGGCAGGGGTAAATCTTTAGGCCCTTCGTATTTCAACAGTGCTTCTTTTATTTCCGCATCCGTTTTAGGCTCTAGCCGTATATAGTCTTTCTGTATTTTTGTAAAACATTCGGCAAGTTCTTCCCGTTTTGCCGGAGACAGTAACGCTTTTGTTATAAAGGCGGAAAGCGGATTCAAATCAATATGTACCGCCTGTCTGCTATTCATCAACGCTTCGACGGCGGTAACGCCGCTGCCGCCAAACGGGTCGAGTACGACATCTCCTTTTTGTGAAAAGTTTTTGATATACTCCGCCACCACATTCCATGCCTGCCGCGTAAAATAGGCGTTGCAGCCAAAATGCCGCTTTGCCCGCTGTTTTCTTACCGGTATTTCTTCCAGTAGCGGACGACTGTTGTAATCAAATTGTTCGCCGTGCATCTCCACCCTCGGCTGTTCATAGACGGGCGTTTTACCCGGCTGGAAACTTGCGGGGGAAAGGGTTTTTTGTAATACATCCCAATAATCGTCTATTTCAGCGACACGAAAATGCAGTACGGGTTTTTCCGTGTCCGCCGTCCTGAAACAGACGAATTCTATGCCGTTGCACAGGGCAAAGTAGTTGCTCCTGATTTCGGAGTGCGCCGCGTAACTGTACGCCTGCTCCAAATTGCCGGCATCCAAAACCTTTTGATCCGGGGCTTTCGCGTCCAAAATCCATGCGTACCCCTTTCCTACCCTGAACACGTAATCCGGTATCAAATGTACCTTTCGTTTTTTGCTTCCAGTCCGCAAAAAAGGGCTTTCAAGCGCTTTTTCCCGCAGTATGTTTTCGTGGGTAAATCCCAGCTCTTTTATAATCGGGTCTATGATCACGGCGCGGACTGAGGCTTCTTTGAAGTCTCCGTCGTTTTCGATTTTGCCCAAGTCCAGATTACCAAACAGTTTTTCCCTGACACCCATCGCCCGCCATACCGCCTGCCTGTAATTATAACGTGAAGCTGGCAAAAAAAAAGCCCGCTGGCATAGGGGGGACGGCGCTACCCACACATGGGTAACGTAGGGCTGGAGCAAAGGGGGAGGCTTGGCACTCCTTGAGCGGTTCACAATCCTATTCTTTGCCCTCCGCGCCTTTTAAGCGCCTAAAATTCTCCGTGAACGGAGCGCGGAGTATGCCCGCTTCTGTAACAAAGCCCGTGATTAGCGCATTGTCTGTTACGTCGAAGGCGGGGTTGTAAACCTTAACGCCCTCCGGGGCCATGCGCCGTTCATACCACAATTCGGTAACTTCCTCCGCGGGGCGCTGTTCTATCACTATATCCGACCCCCGCTCTGTCGCCATATCTACGGTAGACGAGGGGGCGCAGACATAGAACGGCACGCCGTAATGCTTTGCGAGTATCGCAAGCCCGGAAGTCCCTATCTTGTTGGCGGCATCCCCGTTTGCCGCTACGCGGTCGCAGCCTACAAAAATTATATCGACCCAGCCGTTTTTTAGTACCTGCGAAGCCATGTTATCGCAGATAAGCGTTGTGTCCACGCCGTCAGCGACAAGCTCAAACGCCGAAAGCCGCGCGCCTTGCAGCAGGGGCCGCGTCTCGTCGGTGAAGACACGGAAGTTCATGCCTCGTTCCCGTCCGAGATGTATGGGGGCGAGCGCCGTTCCGTACCGGGTAGCGGCAAGCTGTCCGGCGTTGCAGTGCGTCAGCACGCCGTCCCCGTCTTTTAACAGCGTCAGTCCGTGCTCGCCTATGGCGCGGCACACCCTTATATCCTCGTCCCGAATCCGCAACGCTTCGTCTCGCAGCGCGTTTTTTATGTCCGGGATGGCAAGCGCTCTGTTTTTGCAAGCGGCCTTTTCCATCCTGTCCAGCGCCCAAAACAAATTCACGGCGGTAGGCCGCGCCGATGCGAGGTAGTACGCAGCCTGCTTCAGCCGCCGGTAAAAATCCTCCCAGCATTCCGCGTCAATTTCCTTCGCCGCAAGGTATAGGCCTATAGCCGCGGCAACCCCTATGGCCGGAGCGCCGCGCACTTGCAGCCTGTATATCGCGTTGTGTATGTCCTCTTGCTTGGAAAGATGAAGCAGCTCTACCTCATTCGGCAGTTTTGTCTGGTCTATAATTACCAGAGCGCCTTCACCATCGTCCAAATTAACGGTATCGAACCGCATTATATTTTCCATGAATGATTCCTTATTAAAGGGGGGAAGTCCCCCCCCCCCCCCTCGCTACAGCCCGCTACACGGTACCCGTGTGTGGGTTGTGCCACTGACAAGCCAAATGGCTTGCCGCCTGTGGATTGCGCCTGCGGCGCAGTCCACACCGCGGGGCCGCACAACGGCAAGCCGCAAGCGGCTTGTGCTACCCCCTCTCCTAGGGGCTGGGTGGAAGTTTTGACTACCGTGTTAGTCGCTCCTACCGGGCCAAAGGCTACACCGTAGCCTTTGGAACTGCCCTCCCCCTAAAACCCCCTCTACCGCTTCGCCAGCCGCCATTCACCCAGCGTCCGCTTCCCGCTGTCAAATACAACTCCGGCCTTTACCAGCCTACGCCCGTCAGCGATGTACGGTATCATGTACCCCTTCTCGTCTATCTGCCTCAACGCATTCTCGGCGCTCCCGTCCACCTTGAACTCAAACACGTACACCGTTTCCGCCGTCTTTACCACGGCATCCGCCCGCCCCGCCGCGCTCCTCACTTCGCTCTGTACAAATTGCCCCATCAGCGTAAACACTAGGTAGAATATAGTCTGGTAGTAACTCTCTCCCTTGGCAAAGTATAAATCGTAAGGCACAGCGGCGAAAAATGCCTTTAACTGCTCCAGAAAGGTTTCCGCATCCCCTGAGTTCAACGCACGGACGAAAGTCCTCGCGTTAAGCCCGTTCCCCGCCCCGTTTTCAGGGAAAAAATACTTAAATAGATTCGCGAGAAAACCGTACTTTACCTCCTCGTTTGGAAAGCCCAGCCTGTATGAGCCCATGTTTTTGTCGAAACCCGTTATCGTGAGGTAGCCGCTCTGGTAGAGCAGCGGCACGGGATCCGAATCGCCGGGCTGGTAGTCGTTTATCGCAAACGCATCTATATCTATTTTGTTGTCAAACCGTATTATATCGAATCCTGTACGCTTGAGTTCCCCGAATAAAAATGTAGGCGTTCCCGTGGCAAACCAGTAGTAATTTATTCTTTGGTTATCAAAAGTGTTCAGTAAACTGAAAGGGTTAAAAACACCCTCGCTGTTTTCGCAAAAATGATAGCCGTTGAATTTCTGTCTTACCAGCGCAAGAGTTTCTTCAAAACTTTCACCGTTCTTTTTTGCCAGCGCTTCAAGTTCCGGCGTAAAATAGTCCAGCAGTTCAGTTTCCGTTATGCCGCAGACGCCGGCGTACTTTTCGGACAGCCCTATTT
>JAIRMY010000026.1 GCA_031258335.1 Spirochaetaceae bacterium
ACACCCCATGACAGCCTTTTACAAGAACGCTATATTTGATAAATTGAAATCATGCGGACAGTTGATTTACTCGTTGTGGGGGCGGGGCCGGCGGGCTTGAGCGCCGCGCAGTATGGGGCGCGTTCCGGTCTCAGCGTCCTTGCCGCCGAGATGGCTGCCATAGGCGGAGAGATGCTTAACATACACAGCATAGAAAACTATCCCGGGCACGGAGCGGAGAGCGGGGCGGCGCTTGCCGAAACGATGCGCGTTCAGGCGGAGGCGGCGGGGGCGGAATTTGCCGCGCTAAATGCGCGAAGCATCGCCTGCGATGAGGCGGGCGGCTTTGTTATTGACTTTGACGATTACGGCGGGATCGCGGACTCCGCCGGACAGATAAAGGCCGGGGCGGTAATAATCGCCTCTGGGTCAGAAAGAAAAAAACTCGGCGTACCCGGCGAGGTTGAACTGTACGGATGCGGCGTGTCGTACTGCGCGGCCTGCGACGGCCCGTTCTTCAAAGACAAAAAGATTTTTGTCGTGGGGGGCGGGGATGCCGCTTGCGATGAGGCACGTTTCCTCTCCCGTATAGGCGGGGAGATAATCATGGTACACAGACGCGGGGCTTTGAGGGCGCAAAACGCCGTCGCCGCCCGCGTTTTGAACGACCCGGCGATAAAAGTACGCTTTAACACCGCCGTAATAGAAATAAAAGGCGGCCAAAGAGTCGAATCCGTAGTGATTCAGGATACGCAAAGCGGTAGAACCAGCGAAGAAAGCGCGGATGCCGTATTCATTTTTGCCGGAATAACGCCGCGTAGCGAACTTGCCGCCTCCGCCGGTCTTGAAATCCGGCCCGTCCTTGATCACGCGGGTTTCATCGTAACGGACCAAAGCATGGCAACCGCCGCTCCCGGCATATTCGCCGCGGGAGATGTGCGGTTATCCCCGTTCCGCCAAGTGGTAACGGCGGCGGGCGACGGGGCGGTAGCCGCGCACAGCGCGGGAAAGTACTTAGAATTGAGAAGACGGTGAACACGTGGGACACAACTTGACACATTAGTCTTAACATAATATTATACAAATACTGGAGAAATATTATGGCAATACACCTGAAAAACGACATACAATCAATTTCGTACATCAAAACGAACACCGCCGAAATGATGACATATGTAAATGAAAGGAAGACCCCTATTGTCATCACTCAAAACGGGGAAGCCCGGGCGGTTTTGGTTGATTTAGAAACATATCAGGAGACTCAGGATGCCTTTGCTTTAATGAGTCTTATAAAAATCGCGGAAAAAGATACTCAAAACGGGAATGTAGAACCGGCAAAAAAAGTATTTTCGGAATTAAAGAAAGAAATAACTGAAAATGCCTGAAGGAATAGAACAATATATTGTAAATATTACTGCAAACGCAAAAAAAGATTTAAGAGAAATAATATCTTATATTGCACAGGATAATCCAAAAACGGCCTTAAAAATATTGGAAAAGATAGAAGCGAAAATAGACACATTGGATCATTTTCCGCACAGGGGAGGATATGTCCCGGAATTATAGTAGATTCACGAAGAAATGTACAAGATATATTAATAGAGAGATTAATGAAATGACCGTAGCGCACTGCGCGGGAAAATATTTGGAATGGCGAAGACGGTGAACGTAAGGAACACGGAAGCGGGGGTTTGGGGGCTGCAAGCCACCAGGAGAGGGGGTGGCGGAATACCGCGTACGCGGTATGGAGACAGGGGGAGACTTCCCACTCATTCCCCATTCCTCATTCTCCAAGTTATAGGCTTCCTCTGCCTGACGGCGGCGGACTGTTTTGCGCTGAGCTTCTTTGACGACGGCGAACCGGAAGCGCTCGCCTCGGCGCTTGTTGGCGCGATGAACGATGAGGCCGCGCTTGCCCAGACTTTCATGCTGGGCTGGCGGGATATTTCAGGCGGAGATCCGTCTAACCTGATACTGGAATGGATAGAGAGGCGGCACATAGGCGCGGTTAAGGTTTTTGGCTGGAATACCGCGGATACCCGGCAGCTTGCTGCCAACATAGGGCTTTTTCAGCGTTTGGCGGCGCGGAACTCGCATTCGACCCCGCTGCTTGTCGCCACAGACCAGGAGGGCGGACTCGTCCGGCACGTCAAAGGGGATACCAACGATACTCCCGGCGCAATGGCGATAGGGGCATCTGGCTTTCCCGAAGATGCCTACAAGTCGGGCTACTACATAGGGCGTGAGCTTTCGGTGCTCGGCATCAACATGAATTTTGCCCCAACCGTAGACCTGTACACGAACCATAGCTCCGTGCTTATAGGCTCCCGCTCCTTTGGCGACGACCCGGAGTACGCCGGTATTATGGGGACAGCCTTCGCCAAGGGGCTGCTCACGGCAGGCGTGATTCCTACGGCAAAGCATTTCCCCGGCCATGGTGACACGGAACTCGATTCGCATGGCGTGCTCCCCAGCATAGACGCCCCTTTTGACGTGCTCTGGGACCGCGAACTCGTGCCATACCGTATGCTTGCCAAAGCACGTATACCGGCAGTGATGAGCGGGCACATCGCGTTTCCCAACACCGAAGCAGCCTCCTCGCCGGCCTCGCTGTCAAAATGGTTTTTGGGTGAAGTACTGAGGACGAGGATAGGCTTTAGAGGTCTCATCGTTACCGATGACATGATGATGAATGGCGCGACCATGAGTACGGGCAGCCTCTCTCTGGCGGTAAAGCAGGCTCTGCTCGCCGGAAATGACGCGATTATGATGAGCATTACGCCGGCGCTCGACGACCCCGTCTGGGTGAATCTGCTCGCCGCCATGAGGACGGAGCCTGAGTTCAACGCCCGTGTAAGGGATGCCGCGCGCCGTGTTCTCGAGGTAAAGCTGAAATACCTCCGCGGCGAAAAAGCCGTCCCGCTCGTGCCTGACATGGAACGGGTGCGTACCCAAGTGCCGAATAAAGAAGGGGCGGCGTTCTTTCAAAACCTCGCCGCGCGCTCGGTAACGCTGATAAAAAACGACAAGAATCTGATACCGCTTACGGTAGAAAAGGCGGGAAGCCTATTTTTGGCAGGGCAAAACCTTGAGTTTTTTGAACTCGGCAAGAAATATTTTAACAATGCGCCGTCTTACTGGTACAGCGCCCCCGCATCCGATGACCTCTTGCAGCGCGCGCGCCGCGCCGATACCATCATCTTTTACCTTTCCAACAGCGACGGTATAGAAGTCCTGCGAAGTTTTAGGCCGCTCGGCAAGAAAATAATCGTGTTTTCAGTGTTAAGCCCTGCCTACTTTGACGAAGTCCCCTGGGTGGACGCGGCAATCGCCGTCTACGGAAATTCTACCGACTCGCTTTTGGCCGGTTTTTCGGCAATTCTTGGAAAAATACCGGCGCTGGGCGCTGTTCCTTTCTCGCTAAACAGCCGATAATCAATAAATATGGGTAAATTCCCACTGTCCCGCTGGTGGAAAGCGCATGAAATCGAACGTATCTGGCCCGAAACCCTGCTCCGAATGAAGGAAGCCTACTATGTGGCGGCCTGTTCCCGTTTCAGAACGATGAACTTCGTCAAGGATCACGCATGGGTGCTGACTTCGGACGGCACGGGGGCAAGCGCCCTGCTGTTGCACAGCAGGGGTTCCCTGTTCCCTGTTTTCAACGGCAAGACGGACATAAGCCCCCCATTCTTCCTTGAAAGGGTGCTGAAAAATATACACCTGTATTCGCTTCAGGGCCTAACACGGGAAGTGGAAATGCTTGAAGCCATGCTGCTGCCGCTGGGACTGCGGAGCCGCGAGACCATGGACTTCAAACTCATGGCGCTGGAACAACTCCCCCATCCGGTAAAAACGCCGAAAGGCATCTCGTTCCGCCGTGCCGAAAGAAGCGACACGGAAACGTTGCTCCCGTTGCAAGCCGCCTACGAAAAAGAAGAAGTCCTGCCCGCCGACTCCACCTTCGACATACGCGCCTGCCGCTACAACCTTGAGCGTATAATCGCAAAGGAAAAGACACTGGTCGCGCTGATGGGCGGACGCATCATAGCAAAAATCAACACAAACGCCGAATCGTACTCTCGCTGCCAGTTAGGCGGTGTCTATGTTTTACCCGAATACCGCGGGCAGGGCATCGCCTGCTGCCTCACCGCCGCGTTCAGCCGCCTGTTGCTCGCTAAAAACAAAGGTATCAATCTGTTTGTCAATAACAACAACATCGCCGCCCGAAAAGCCTACTCCCGTTGCGGCTTCAAAGAAATCTCCGACTACCGCATCGTCCACCTCTAACCCGCCAGCGGGTTAACGCACCACAATCCCAACGACCTCCTCCCGCGTGTAGATTGTGCGCCCAATGGCAACCAGAAAAGAAGTTTTTCAATCGCTGCAAAGAACCTATTTCTCCATGGAAAAAAATAGGTGTATTTTAATTTTACATAATCTTTTTTAAATAATATTTCCTTGTCTCAAATTTTACTATACCCCCCCCCCCCCAACCCCCCTACTACATATATGATTTTCATTTCGTGTGAGTATAGCATACAAACCATTTACCCAATATTCATGTTCATGTTGTGGAATATGATATAGAACTACATTTACAATTATACAATCAATGTTTTTGTAAATCGTTAATATTTTTGATCACTTTAAAATCACAATAAGGATAATTTTCCTTTGCCATTTTTATTGATTGTTGCGTAGCGTTTCCAACGCGGAGACGGCGGCAACGCAGGCCGTTTCGGTACGCAGGGCGCGATTTCCCAGAGAAAGCCGCTTAAAACCGGCGAGGCTGAGCTGCCGGCGTTCCATCTCAGACCAGCCGCGTTCAGGTCCTACCGCCAGCGTAATCGGTCCCTGAGCGGGCGCTTCATCGCCAAAGCCGCCATCAGGCTCCACGTTGTCGCAGGCTATGAGGTTGATGCCGCCGCCCGCAGCATTGGGTTTAGGCATCTTTTCCAGCCAGTCTTTTACCGAGGAGAATACATCGAGGCGCGGCAGCGTCGTGTCCCGCGCCTCTACCGCCCCTTCAATCAGCGCGGCGCGCGCCCCGCCGTCCGAGAGCAGCGTTGTTTTAAGGTAGTTCTTGTCGCCAAGCTCGCAGGCGACAAGGTGTACCGCTTCAACGCCCATGTTTGAAAGATCGCGCAATAGGCGGCGCGTCTGTATGGGGCGGGGAAAACCTACTGCCACCGTTATACGGAGGCGCGGCGGGGGAGATTCCGTCAAATCAAGTGAAAAAACAACATCTCCCTCAGCGGAAACCGCTTCTATACGGCCTTTCCCGCGCTTTCCCCAGAGTATGCCGGCGTCAAATTCGTCCCCCGCCTTTTTATGCAGGGTTTTTACCAGGTGTATGGCGCGGGCATCCCGTTTTTTCAGCGGCAGGGCGGCCTCACATTCTTCAAATAGGATTAGATTCACAGGTTCATGCTACACGGAAAACGAGGCTTGTAAAAGACTTAAATACGGTACGCCGTTACGGGACAGCCGCGAATGTTTGCGTTACGCTCAAATCCCCGTCGAGAAGCGCTTCTATGCCGAACTCACCCGTCAGGTCAAGCGGCAGGGCTATTTCAAGTTTTAATGGATTCGGCGGGTAGGGACCCAGCATGAATTCTATGCGTCCGGCTCCTACTGTGTACGGCACTGGCGCGTTGTATACCGAGTAAAATGGGGTTTCCGTTGAGCCTCTTTCACTGCCGGCGGTAAAAAAAAGGCGGTAATGCAGCGGCTCCAGCGCCGCATCTATGTCTATGCTGACTATTCTCCGTTCCAGCAGAATACGACTTTCCGCGCCGGCGGTAAGATACGTCTCCGCTGATGTACCGGCGAGCGTTATTTTTGGAGGTGTATCGGTTTTTGCGCGGGGAGAAAAAAAATTTTCACGTGTTACCAATAAAACAAATGCGCCGGCAATTACAACAGCCGCCAATACCGGTATAAAAATACGTTTGAGGCGTGATTTTGTTACGATACGCAGGAAAAAATACAGAAATACGATGAGAAAAACACCAAAAAGCGCCGCTAAGACAAGGGTAAACCCTGAAATAAAAAACCCGCCCTGTTTAACGCCAAAAAACACATAGTTTATGTCCGTCTCTTGTGCACCGTTTCGCGTAATGGTTTCCGCGTAACGGAGGAGCAGCGCCGCGGCATCGTCCGGGACGATTTTTCCACCGGTTTTCGCCGCGATAGACCGTGCTGACGTACTGCCGTTGATGTACAAGGCCGGGACATCGCCGCCTCTTTCATTGATGACATCCGTGACACCAGAATCCCCAGTCCCAAAGAAACACGGCGTTCCGGTTTCCGCGCAAATCCTGAATAAAGGCTCCGCCAACTCTAGCGGCGCGGCGGACTCTCCCCATTTCCGTACAACAGTCAACGCGACGGGCGGTTCCGGGAAGTCGCAGTACACAACAATACAATCGTCCCGGGCGTACAGGTCATCGAACAGGGCATTGAGTCCGGCATAAGGAGTCCAACTGTCGCCTGTAAAATATATCACTGTTTCAAACGGAAGCGGCGCCGCTTTCAGCCTGTCAATCAGTCTAAACGCAAGCTCGTATCCCC
>JAIRMY010000036.1 GCA_031258335.1 Spirochaetaceae bacterium
AACAACATAGACGCGGAGATTCGTCCCTTGCGGAATTTTGGCGACATAAAAACCGTTATAGACGAAGGGTCTGTGGCGATAATCCTGTTCAACACAGACGGTGTTTCAAATTCCGGTAAAAACACGATCCGCGATTTGTTTGGAAAGTATTACGATGACAGCGTAGGGCATTACATCCTGGTAAAGGGGTACAGTATAAACGGGGAATACATCATCGTACACGACCCCATACCAAGCGATTGGTGGAGGAACAGCCTGCGCTACGGCGATGGTTTAAGCATGATAGGCAAGAACCGGTACTACAAAACGGATGAGCTTTTAAAGTCGCTGCGCCGCCCTGATATGATAGCGGTAAAAAAACAACGTTAAGCCCTCCTTCATTCAAGGAGAACGATGATTTTGCGGAATATCCTTGACGCTTAGGCGGGATTTGGGTAGAATGAAGGTGTTGGAGTTTTTATGGAAGTCTTAAGCGCTGTTTTGCTTGTTTTGTTTATTATCGTAGCGATTTTGCTCATACTGTTGGTTCTCGTTCAAAACGAAGAAGGCGATAGCCTGGGCGGGGTTTTCGCCGGCGGAAGTTCTTCCGTGTTTGGTTCCCGGTCCGGTAACATATTAACAAAGGCCTCGTCAGTTTTGGGCGTCCTTTTTTTGGCGTTGAGTTTCAGTATCGCCCTGGTCAATAGGACGCCCGGAGACAAAGGCGTTGAAGCCGCAGGCCGCAGGATTGAAACCGAACAGGGTATCGACTGGTGGGAGAACGAAACCGCGTTGGATGGGGAAGCGCCTGTTTTGGAGGGCGAAGAAGCGCCGGATACTACAGAAATTATTGATTAATTCCGGATAGGACGTATTGTCCGGCAGGGGAGAAACCGGCAATAGGATTAAAATGCTTTTAACTGAAGTTTTTACGCCTGAATTAATAAAATGTGATTTAAAAGGCGGCACTAAATACGCTATTTTTGAAGAAATGGTTGACCTTTTCTGTCAGGTAACTCAAAAAAATGTTAAACAAGACATACTGGACGCTTTGCGGGAACGTGAGGCGCGTATGTCTACAGGCGTACAGCACGGCGTAGCGATTCCGCACGGTAAAACGGCGGCTATAGACAGGATTTTTGGCGTAATGGGCGTTTCCAAAGGCGGCGTTGACTATGACGCTATGGACGGAAAACCGGTTTACCTTATCCTTATGATAATAGCGCCGCCCGTTGCCGCTGAAATTCACCTGCAAATGTTGCAACGTATGGCAAATTTTTTGCATAGCCCCTCGTTTTATACAGACATCATCACCGCAAAAGATTCAGATGCCGCATACGCCGTGATAAAAAAATACGAAAATCGCCTCCCCGCCGAGGGCTAAACGCCGGTTTACAACTGTTCTACGCGGTCATCGCGTATACTGCCGGCAATCACCGCCAAAAGATCCCTACGGAAACCGGACGGCAGCATGGCGACAAGGCGGCGGGCGTTCTCGAACTGCCGTTTATCCTCAATCTGGTTAAAAAATAGTATTTTTTTGCCCTTGGCTATCCGAAACAAGGAATGCGCCCCGCCCCCTGCCGCCTGTTCCAGCGCGGCGTCCATGTCAACGCCGTCTACAGAGCGGCCTGAAATCACCGGTACATAGTGTTCAAGGTCTATGCCGCCCCCTTCCTTAGCGCCGGAAAGCGCGATGAAAAGCGAAAGCCTGTGTATAAATCCCTGTGAAACCGGCTTGCCCAGAGGCCAAAGGGGCAGTATGCCTATGGTTACAGTCGTACTCTCCGTGATTACAGGCTCGTAATGCGCCCACGCCTTGAGCGGGAGCGCGCGGGAACCGTCGGCTTCGATAAAAACATGGTCAAAAAGCGGAATCATACTTTCCAGAACGGAAACAGAAAATGAGCGTATAGAAGCGCCCCGCCCGTTAAGATTCCCGGCCAGCGTTATTCCGTTGGACGGCTTAAAATTCTGAGAGGCGGACTCGTCAAAAAAAAAGTTGACCTGTCCCACCCCTTCCGGTTTTTGGGTATGCGTTGTCGTTGTTACAAGTGTTTTTTGTCTTCGCTTCCACTCCGCCAGCGTCCAAATTAGCGAGGTTTTACCGCCGCAGCCGGTAACGCTTACGACATCTCCCCGCCCTATGACGCTCCTGAAAAAATCAGTTAAACGCATGGCCGCCTGCCATGCCTATCATCTTGTCAAAAACGGCTTTTGTGTTAAGAATATCCGTCATGCTGTGGTGGGCATCCGCTATGCTTATGCCGAAATACCGGCAGACACTTTCCAAATCTATATGCTGCAAATCTATTATCCCGCCTATACGGTACGCCTGGACAAACTGTAGTATATCGCAGCTCATGTAATCAAAATATTCATAAAAAGAACCGGTTGATTTTTCATCCGAGCAACGCTCGAACATTGCTTTTAAAAAACGTATGTCAAAATTGATGTTGTAGCCTGTAAGCGTGAGCCTTTTTTTACCGTAAAGCCTTAAATCATCAATTAGCGCGGCAAAAGCCGCCCGTTCAGGCTGAAATAAGACTATCTGTTCGCGGGAATACCCGTGTACGTTTTCCGCTCCCTTGCTGAATTCGTACTGGTCATATATATCCGGCCTCATTTCCAGCGTGCGCTTATATAGTATGGCGTTATTCTCTTCGATTAGGTACGACATTTGAAAGGCAAAGTGCCTCTTGGTATTGAACCCTGTCGTCTCAACATCTATCCAAAATCTTTTTGTATACACCTGTTTTTAACACTCCCCTAAACCCTCAGCATCCAGCCCTTTGTGTCCCGGCTTATTCCGTATTGCAGAGTCTTGAGCGTGTCCCGTATCTCCGCGGTAAAATCTCCGCATTTTCCGCCGTTAAATTCAACTTTTTTGCCGTTGTACGAAAGCGACTCTATGGGCGTGGCCCCCGCCGCCGTGCCGCTCACAAAACACTCACGGCTTTCCGACATCGCCTCGTCTATGCTTATCCTGCGCTCGGAAACCCTTACCCCCTTGTCGCGGGCAAGCTCTATCACGCTCTCGCGGGTGATACCGGGCAGTATGGTATCTCCGAGTTCAGGCGTTACCAGCTCGCCTGATTTTAGGTAAAAGAATATGTTGCAAGACGACCCTTCCTCTACATACCTGCGCTCAATGGCGTCAAGGAAGACGCATTCCATGAAACCCGCCTCCGCCGCCTCGTGCTTAGCCAGCGCCGATATGACATAATTCGAAGATGCCTTGATCCAGCCCGTCCCCCTCGGCGTCGCCCTCGCCCTGCCGCTTACCACCGCGCCGTGCAGATCCTGCTCAAAGTAAGCCCCCACCGTAGTGCAGATGATTACCACCCACGGCTCACTGGAAAGTTTTACCCCTATCCCGCCTTCCGAGTAAGTAAACGGCCTTATGTACACAGCCTCCGCCGTAGAGAACGAATCCTTTTCCCATTCAGGTTTGTAAACCGGCGTAAACCTGAGCGCGGCGTTGCGCCTAACCACCTCTAAACAGGCTTTTACAAACAGTTCTTCCGGAAACGGCGGCATACGGAACCCCTTCATCGACCGGGCAAACCGCGCCGCATTCTTGTCCGGCCTAAAAATCGCAAGCCCGCCGTCTTTCTGCGGCAACGCCTTGAGTCCTTCAAAAACTCCCAGCCCGTACTGCGTAGAGTAAGACACCAGCGGCATATCTTCAAAATAGTTGCGGGACTCTATGAGCCGTTCCCGCTCCTTTTCCGTCAGCGCCGCTTCCTCAGCCCTGGTCTTGTGCGGTTTTTCAATAAATTCCTCCGTCCAGACATCCGAATACTTTGCCCTGTAAACCACAGGATAACTGTTCAAAGAAAACGCCATGCCAGCCTCCTTTCAACATTTTACCACACCCGCCAGCGGGTTTCAATAACGGGGAATTTTGAAGCCTTGAAGTGCTTCATGGAATTCTATCACTCTGTCAATGATACGTGGAGACGGACGCATAAAAAATGTCGAAGGAATTATAAGAATGTTCCGTTCTTTCCCTGCCCGTGTCCTGAGGAAAACGGAATCGGCGGCAAGAAAGTCCTCAATGCTGGTAACAGTTATGGCGCCTAAAAGAAAGTCGGGATTTTGCGCAAGGATATATTCAGGAGAAAGGACGGACTGCCCGGATGAAAGTGGAGGCGCCATATTCTCTACGCCTAAAAGATCAAGAATGTTTCCGGGAAGAGACGCTTTTGTAAACGCCATGATGGGATTAACCGAGTAAATTATCGCTCCTTTCAGATTTAGCGGGTTTTCCCGTAAATCCCACTCCAATTCCAGTAGCCGTTCTTTCCACTCAATCACCATAATTTCCGCTTCCGCTTCCCTGCCGCTCAGTAGTCCCAGAATTATGGCGCTGTTGAAAATATCATCCATCGAATTATTGCCGTGAATTATCGCGTTTTTGCCTCTGGAAACGAGAAGTTTGATGAAAGCGCTGTTCATGCTGTTTCCAATTACAATGTCCGGATTTATGGCAATAATTTCTTCAAGATTTGGACGTGCAACATTCCCAACAGTAGGAATAAACGCGGTACGTTCTTCGGGCCATACCGGGTCGCCCGAAGATGCTATCGCGGCAATGGCGCTTTCACCGCCTATGGTATAAAGGGTCTCTACAGCGCCTAGTGAAAGCAATACCATCCGGCTGTACCGCTGTAAGGGAACAATGTTACCCTCAAGATCCGTCAAATATTCGCCATCGGATCGCCGCTCTATATTCCATGAAAGTCCGGCGGAAGCGATTTCCGTTTCCTTCGCCGTACCGGTAACTCTGTTTCCGGTTTGGTTATTCCGTGTGTTGTTACACGCGGAAATAGTATACATAACAATAAATAGGATTGTAGCGGGCAGCGCGATTCTTGCCGCGACTATCCCGGCTTTTTCCGTCAGTCTAATCATTTTCTATTTCCTCCAAAGTGTTTCGTGGGCGGGGATGCGCCGCCTCAATAATTTTTACCGCCATATTGTTGCCCCAAAATACCCCGTCCGCGGTAGGCTTCCATGTATTTTTACCGGTCCGCAATTCCAACAGTCCTTCCCGCTCGAAGGAATTCATCGCTTCCGTAATAGCGGACTGTTTTTCTGATCCAAGAATATCAGTAATGATCGCGGGGTCGTATAAACCAAATTGTAGAAGTCCCAGAATGCGGTGATACCTGTCGTAGCGGGGAAATGTCGCGGAAACCATGCGGCGGCCCCCCATCGAATAGACGGAAAAACCGGCTATTGCCCCTCCCGCTCCGGAACCGGCAGGAATAACATCCCCGGCTCCATACTGAAACTGTATATACCGGTAACGATCCGATGCCGGACGAACCAGTTTGCTCAATTCAAGCATATCGAATCCGGCGTTTCTCAAGGTGTGATAAAAAAGATTATGCCGCTCTATTTCAGAGGCGATGTCTCTTGTAAAAGCAATTTTACCCTGTTCAATGTCAGTGGACAGGGATGATCTTGGCTGTATTATGAGCGAATAAAAACTAACGCTGTCAATGCCGTAGGTAACGCATAAATCCGCGTCCTGTCTAAGCTCATCAAGAGTCTGACCGGGATAGCTGTAAATGATGTCCACTCCGAGAATACCGCCAAACGCTTTTCGAAGCGCCATAAGCTCTTTCTTTGCTCTTACTTTCGTAAAAACCCTGCCCAAAAGTTTCCGCCCCCTGTCAGAAACTGTCTGTACCCCTATACTAAGCCGGTTTACACCGGATGATTCCAGAGCGGCGGCCCTGTCCGCGCCTAGATTATGCAGGGTCGATTCAACTGTAATTTCACAATCCTTTGACAGCGAAAAATTGTCCTTCAATGTTTTAAATATATTTTCAAATTGCCCGGCATTGAGCACTGTCGGCGTACCGCCTCCAAAATAAACCGCGTCCAGTTCCAGTTCCCTTATATAAGGGAAAGCCGCCCAAGCTCTCATTTCCGAAAT
>JAIRMY010000056.1 GCA_031258335.1 Spirochaetaceae bacterium
TATTGATAGAAGGGCGGCGCATTGACTTTCTGGGTGAAAGCATACGCATAAGCCGTCCGCTGGGTAGAGATTCGCTTTAGGCCTTGACCCCTCCGTCTCCCTGCCGTATGTCTAAAATCTCAGCCTGCATATTTTCGAAAATACTTTTTACAATGTCAACGTCCATGCCTATTATCTTCATCGTACCGCCGCGTTGATGGAGATAGTCGCCATCATTGGTAACAAAAGAAACTATGTTGCCGCCATTTTCGGCAATGGCGCCGCTCAATCTGGCTATCTGGCCGGGCTTCTCCTGCATGACAAAACTAACCCTGACCCCTATGTGCCGCGCTCCAAAAGCGGTAATAAAAGATTCGAATAAATCTTTTACAGTTACTATGCCCGCCAAAAATTTACCGCGTACCACAGGCAGACAGCTTATGTTGTTATCCGACATCATCCGCGCCGCTTCTTCTATGACTTCATTTTCAACGGTGCATATAACATTTTTTGTCATAATCTTGTCTATAGTTATATTGGACAACAGGTAGCTTATCTCGTACATATCCAGTGTAGTGGCGGGAGAGGGTCCGGCTTTCAGCATATCTCTTTTGGTAGCTATGCCTACTAAATGGTTATCCCTGTCGAGTATAGGCAGGTGTGAAATCTTTTCTTTGTTCATCAAAGAACGGGCCTGACTCACCTTCGTTTCGGGATGAGCGTAAACTGGATTTTTTGTCATAACACGGCTGACTATCATGGCGGCGTAACCTCCTTCAATCAAGTATAGCCGGATTTATACAGCTTGTAAACCGCTTGAACAGTTTGCCCGCACATCGTATCATCGGTATATGTTTAAGCAAGCACTGTGCGCCGCGGGCTGCGGAAATGACGCGATAAGCGGTTCGTACCTCTGCGGCCGGCACTGCGCCGACCCGGAAAAAGAAACGCGGCGCATAGCGACGCACATTTCAGACCGCGCGACAATACGCGACCTTAACGCCGGTTCTCTGCGTTTCACCAACATGGACTTTTCGTCAAAATACTTTTACGGCTGCAACTTTACGGAATCATTTTTTAATAACTGTACGTTCAAATACGCTTTTATGAGAATGGTTTTTTTTGACGCGGCTACTTTTGTAAACTGCAATTTTTCAAACAGCGATATACGCTTTTCGTCTTTCGGCGCTTGTACCTTTGAAAATTGCAGGTTTAACGATTCTGAGCTTGAACATTTGAATTTTGACGGCGCCTCTATTTCACTCACTTCATTTGATCATTCAAATCTTTACAGCAGCCGTTTTAACATGGCAAAATTGACGAATACAAGCATTGATGACTGCAATGTCAAAAATGTATACTTTATAAATATTGAACAGGCGGATCTTACCTTTAAGTCTTCCAACACCAAAGACGCTTTCTTTGAATTGGATAATTAACTGGAAAATTAAATGATTCTTTCATTTCATTACTGCGAGCAGGGTTTATGCAACTGTTATATTTTGGGCGGCGATTATGAAGCGGCGCCCGAGTCCGCTGGTAAAAATTCTCCCCGTGACACCCTGATAGTCGACCCCGGCTGCATGAATGAATCTATGCTGAATTTTATCGAAAATAACGAATATACGCTCAAAGGAATTCTGCTTACACACAATCATCCTAAACATATAAACGGACTGCGTTCCCTAAAACGTATTTATGACGTTGATATTTATTCGGCAAACAGCATGGTTATGGATTACAAATCCAATGTTATAAGGGACGGAGATACTATCAATATAGGCTCTTTTACCGTTAAAGCTGTTTCCGCTCCGGGTCATTCCATAGATTCCATGTTGTATATTGTTGAGCATCTCCTTTTTACCGGCGATGTTCTCTCGGCAGGGCTAATGGGACGCACCGACAGTTCGTACGGCGCGATGCGTCAAATCGCCATGATACAGAATAAAATTTTTACTTTACGCGGAGACTATATCGTACTGCCGGGACACGGCCCCCCGTCTACCCTCAATGTGGAGCGTGAATACAACATAGGCATAGGCCTTTTTGAAGAAAACCGCAACAGAACGCGGCATACTTCGTTGAGCCTCGATCTTTTAGACTCCGTTACCGTTTGAAATCGGAATCGTTGACGGCTTGTGTCGTCAGCAAATTTTGCCGATATAAAGCATAAGGTAAGGTATTGAGCTATAGTGAATTTGTCGGATGTATTAATACAGGTAATTTTATCGTGGCAGGTAATCGCCGTGGCTGTCGTAGTATTGATTTTTTTCGCCGCCGTCAACGGTGTTACCAATATGTCCAAACGCCCCAAAGCCATAGGCGCTTCTAAACCGAAAAAACTTAAACGCCCGCCGGTACAGCCGGAACTCGACAAAAATCTGGATACCAGCAGCATAGGAATAGAGGATTGATTTCAAGCGGGGAAAGGGGCTACTGAAAGATACAGAGTTCTACATAATGTTGGTCGCCTAGTTTCTTGAGATTGTGGCTGTGTATGTGGGTAATAGCGTCGTATTCACCGGTTGTTACAATACGGTCTGGGGGGACGCTGAGGGCAAGCAGTATATCGGCGATGTATTTGACGCGGCTTTCGTTTAAGATTTGTTCGCCGCCGTCTTCGTAAACCGCGCCGCCTATGCGGAGGCGCGTTGAGGGATGGTCTTTGAGCAGGCTTGACACGTTGTTCAGTACGGTCGTGTTTTGATCGACGAGCTTATATTTGAGATCCGTGAAATCCGCTTTGTCCGGCTGAAAGACGATGAAAAGACATTCCACACAAGATAGGCCGCGGGCTGCGGTTGTCGTGGCCGCCACGGTTATTTCTCTTTCGCCGCGGGCGCTTGGGGCAAAGCTATCCACAGGGAAACGGAAGCCGGCGATTAGTCCGCCGCCTACCATGAACGGATAGCCGCCGCGTATATAAGGCTCTATGTAAAAATGCTCGCCTATGCGGAAGCGGACGCCAATTTTGCCCGCCAGTTCCAGCGAGCCGCGTGAATTATGGACATCCGTAGTATTCATTGTGGCTATGAGTCCGGCGCCCGCGCCTATGAACGCTTCAAAGCCTTTCGGCGTATCCATTTCTAAGGGCGAAAACAGGTAAAGGCGGAGGAATCCCAGCGTTTCAAACCCTAAGAAAACATTGTCCGTTCCCAGGTACCGGAGCTTTGAAACCGGCGATCCTGCCGCCCCGTGAAGGTCGAGGGCGAAGTAACGGTTAAGGCGGCTTTCGACAGCGAGAGCCATGCCGGGCGATATGTCATCGTAGATGGTAACGCCGTTTAGCTCTCCGCCCAGTCCCAGCGAAAGCCCCCTGTACTGCGCGGCGAGCGGCGCGGTGGAGAAGGCGGATAGGGACAAGACGAAGATAAGCCCGTTGACCTTATACCGTATCACTACCTTGCCGGCTTCATTGACGCAGTTCCAAAACCCCGGCGATAAGCCGGGGAGGAGGTTGTTCCCCGCAGACCGCTAGTTGGTCTGTTGTTGTACCCATTTGGCGTACACCGTCATATTCCCAGTTACCGGCGTAGACGCGGTAAACGGTATACTGTAGTCCTCATAATCCAAATACCATCCCGCGAAG
>JAIRMY010000100.1 GCA_031258335.1 Spirochaetaceae bacterium
TGCTGAAGGCAGAACCCGAAATCCGCCTTGGGGACGCTAGTGCGGAGCGCATTTAAACCGGCTGGCCGGCGCTGGCGGGCGGGCTAATAGGAAACGGAAAAACCCCAGCCCGTGTAGAAATCATCGCCGGAATAACCGTTGCTGAGGAGTGAAAGCCGCAGCGCTCCAAAGAGGTCAAACGTCATTTTTACAGGCAGGACGGCGAGGGGGAGAATTGAGATGACGCCGCTTAAACGGAATATCGCCGAATGGAGCAGAGGCGCTTCTTCAACGGGGGAGGCGGGCGGGGCTTTGCGGTCTTCGGGAGAGAGGTAGGCCCAGCGCCAGCCAAGGCTCGCGTAAACACGGTTAAAATACAGATGCGAAAAGTTTTTTTGTATTTCAATCGATACGGGGCTAAAGTCAAACTCTCCGCCTATTATCCACGAATACCTGTTCCTGTACGATGCCGCGCCGTATTCATAGGCCGAGGCAGAATCAAACACAGATGACGTGTAATGCGCCGAGCGTCCTAAATTGTTTGTTATGCCGTTTTCATCGTAAGCGCCGTATACCGCGCCGTAAAATGCAAAATTCCTTGCGGCGGGAATACTCTGTAGGGAGCGTATAGATTCAAGGGAGCCGGTTACTAGATTTTCAAAACGAAAATGGTTATCGTCATCCAATATTTTTTTTATCAAAAACCGTTCCGAAACGCCGTTGCCGAACCGTTCCCATGTGTTTTGAATCACATTTGAAATGCGGATCCCGCCCTGCGCGGCCTGTTTCCAATGCAACGCATCGCCTCCACCGCCCTGATTATCGAGAGCCATCCAAAACGCGCTATACATGCCTGACAAAGTTAGGGACAGACGTTCATTTCCCAGCGGTATGCGGTGTGAGCCCTGAACGGAAAGCCGCGTATCACTCGGCGAGTATGCGTCTGTAAACGGGACGGCGCCGGAAAAATTCAGCGTTACGGGAAACATGAGGCTGAAATTAACCCACGTTACGCTGACCGGAGCGGCATTAGCGCGAAAATCATAAGCCGCCGCCAAAAAAATCATGTTGTGATCCATGGGGTCGGATATATACGAAA
This sequence comes from Spirochaetaceae bacterium, assembly GCA_031258335.1. GTDB lineage: Bacteria > Spirochaetota > Spirochaetia > Treponematales > Breznakiellaceae > JAIRMY01. Next base: position 1,079 of record JAIRMY010000100.1, read on the forward strand.
AGAGACCCGCGCCGTCAAAACTGAGATTATCGAAAGCGCCGTTTACACCGGGCGCGTCTGTATCTCCGTCAAATATCGCGGCGGTAACGGGATTAATCAACGGAAAAGGGACCCACAAATTAAACGGATTAAAATACTTTACAGGGTTGTACAGTTTTGCCTTGGGGCTTGTCTCCGAGGCTGTCTTGTTATACGTTTCTTCAGTTACTATCCAGTTTTCCTGCCACGGAACTATGCTAAGCGGTACGCCGCCATTTTCAAAGTCTTGTACGCCCGCCGGAAATGTTAATATTTTATCCCAGAGAGAAAATGACGCGCTGTAGTAAATCGTATTCCCTGACGAGACCGGATAGAAAACGCCGCCCGAAAAATCCGTATCGCTGAGATATGCGTCGCCGGTGAAACCGTTGCCGTTTACCGCGTCCGGCAGATTTTCTATTGACACCGAAGCAAGTTTATACATCCTGTCATCATCGTTGTACGAAAAATACAGCCGCCCTTCCGAAAAGCGTAGCCCCCGCATATACCGCCATATATCTGTGTCCGATTCGGCGGCGCTGTGCAGTGAATATACCGCGCGGGTCTTGTAATTTAGGAGCGAAAGTTCGCGTACCCCTCTCTTTGCCGATGTAAACGCTATCCAGTCATCATCAAGCGGGGAAGGGTTTGAAAACAACAGCGTCTCGCTTCCCCTGAGCAGAGTTTCCTCGTTTCCGCCGTTTTTGTCATCGCCTAAGCGGTAAACAAGGTTAGAGATATGAGTATCTGAATTGAGCGCCGCTATGCCGTCCCTGAAATAGCGCGCATTGTACAAGCCGTTCCATTCGCGGCCTGTGCGGGCGCCGGTTGAAGCTCTGTATTCGACGATGACCGCGCGGGAAAACTGGCCTGAATTCGCGCCCAGTCTTTTGTACGTTGAAACGAGTACGCACTCGCCATCCGCCGACACGTCAAGCGCGTAAGCGGCGCCGTCTATAGCCACGGCGGTTTTAATTTTTTTTGTTGACGTATCGTATACAAATACTTTCGCGGCAAGGCTGTCAATAAAAAATATTTTCCCGGCGGCGGAGGCGGCATCTTTTATAGCGCTCTTTCCGCCGTAAATAACGGCGGAATCGTTTTCCCGGATTCCGTCAAGCGAAATGCTTTTTTTAAAATCGTCCCAGCACTGTGTTATTGAAATCCCGTACACCCTCTTAAAAATGTTATAAAACCCTGAGTTGTAAAAAACAAACGATAGATGAAAGCGCCTGCCCATCTCGCGCCATAGTTCGCCGTATTTTTCCATTCCGTATTTTTTTTGTAAGTAGGCGCTGAACAGTCCGCCGTAGTAGTAATATGTGCGGCTCCCCGGCGGAAGATCCCAAACGCCTCCGGCCTGAAACGGGGTTTTAAAGTTATTTTCAAGGATATCCTGACGGAGTTTCTGTCTTATTAGAGGATCGTTGGTTCGTCCCGTACCGTCAAGGCTTTCAAAGCTGACTGCCGCGCCTTCTATCATGAACCACGGGGCGTTAAGTCCCGCCGGATAGACCCAGCCACCGAATATGCGGTACAGAATTTCTTCCGGTTTTCCCCGTGTGCCGCTTGTAACGGCGTGAGTCAGCTCGTGCAAGAAGAGGCTTTCGATTGAGTTGGTAAAGACCGTCCATTCAATAGACGCCGGCGT
>JAIRMY010000116.1 GCA_031258335.1 Spirochaetaceae bacterium
CCAGTTTGTGGGAAATAAAAATAACCGCCTTGCCCCTCGACTTTAATTCTTCGAGCACATCAAAAAGCCGCCCTGCCTCCGTCGAGGTAAGGCTTGTCGTAGGTTCATCGAGTATGAGAATTTCAGAATTATCGTCCGTCATGCTTCGGGCAATTTGCAGCATCTGCCGCTCGGATACGGATATATTTTTGACAAGCGCCCCCGGTTCCGCACTTATCTTAAAACGCAGAAGCCAGGGGACGGCCATTTCCCGGAGCTTCTTTTTGCTGACGATACGGATGAGACCGTTTGATTTAAGCGGCATGAAAAGATTTTCCGCGACGGTCATTTCGTAAAAAAGGTCAAGTTCCTGCGGCACATAGGCGATGCCGCGAAAAAGTTTTTTGCTTTTTTTGTCCAGCGTGTTGGCGGGTATTCCGTTAATACGGACTTCACCCTCATCGCATGGGTATATTCCGGTTAGTATTTTTATGAGCGTACTCTTTCCCGCGCCGTTTTCACCTATGACGCAATGTATTCCGCCTTTTTCTATTTCAAGGCTTACGTTATCCAGCGCCTTTACGCCGGGGAAAACCTTTGTTACGCCGCGGGCTTCGAGTACGCTCATGGCAAAGGCTAATTCTGACCTATGCCGTATTTTTTTAAATTCGGGTCTTTCAGCGTAAAGTTCGCCGCTTCGGCGATAGCCTCATCAACATTGTCTTTTGTAATCAGGTCTATGCCTGTGTTGATTTTTAGCGGAACGCGGTTCCCCATAGACTGTTGCCAAAGAAGCAGGACTACCTGAGCGGCCTGTATGACCGTAGGGGCGCTGGACGACCCGTCAATCACGCCGGACTTGATCAGGTCAAGCGTTTCCGCCATCCCTTCGAGACCGACAACGTGTATCTGACCAACCTTGCCCGCTCCCCGCACCGCGTTGCCGACTCCTATAGGATAGGCGGCATTGGAGCCTATGTAACCCGCAAGATCGGCGTTCTGGGCTATGATACCCGCCGCCTGTTGCTGTGCCGTTTGAATATCGTCATTGTCAACCCCGCCCTGAATAACAGTTATGTCGGGATACCGTTTGAAGTATTCAAAGTAGTAGTTGTACCGCGCCTCGTGGTTCGGGGCCGTTGGGACGCCGCGCATTACCGCAACCTTCCCCTTATACCCTATCACCTGGGCGAGGTACTCGGCGGCGATACGCGCCTGGTCTTCGGACGGACTCCCTACCTGTGGAATCCCTGAATCATCCGGCGCTTCCGCGTCAAAAAACACAACGGGTATCCCTTGCCGGCGAACCTCCTCAATTACAGTTGCCGTCCCGCTATAATCAAGCAGGTCGATAGCGATGCCCGTGGGCCTGGTAGCGGCAGCCTGTTGAATGATAGAGTTCTGTTCGGCGACATCGGCTGTGGTGGGCGCCCGGTAGTCAATGGTTATCTTTCTCCCTATTTGAGAGCCCAACTCCTCGGCCTGTAGCCGCGCATAGTGTGCGAAGTCGTCAAACCAGGGGTGAACCACCTTGGGGACGATAACGATACGCATATCCGCGCCGCCGGCGCCGGATACCGCCTGAGCCTGCTCAGGTTTCTGACAACTCATGGCGAACAAGGCAAAAGCCGCCATGAACGAGACCGCAAAAAAATAATTTTTCCGCATACTGAATCCTCCTGTATATTATATAGATTTTAAACCATGTTTCCCAATAACACAAGGAAATTATACAAATGTTCAAGTGTAGAGCATTTTCCCTCGCTAATATGGTGAGGCGAGTGTATACTAACTTAACATCACTAGATGGAAAACATTCACAGATTTCGGGAATTTTGCCGTATACAGCCTGTCGTCGGGGCGGACTTTAGACCGCTATGCGGGTTGCCGTCTCATAGATTGCGGCAAAGACTTCCGGGATGATTTCTTTTTCCATGCCGGCAAAGGCGACGCGAATATATTCGCCGCCGAACGCTATGACGCCTATGCCTTGTTTTTCCAGCAGTTCGCGGCGCAGTCTGCCGGCGTCTATGCCGTTGCACCGCAGGCACATGAAGTAACCGGAGTTGAACGGCATAGGCGACAAATACGGATTGCCCCTGCGCGTTTCTATGAACCGTTTTACCGCTTCGTAACGTTCTTTGAGCAGCGTATAGAAAGCGTCCTTTTGCGCCGCCGATGTTTCGTCTTTGTATATTTTAAGAAGCAGCGATTGCGCCGGTGTGTTTGAACAGGAAACGGAAGAACGTATCGCGCCTGTAATTTTTTTTTCAAGGGCGTCAAAATGTTCGGGGCGCAGTCCTTTTGAGCCTATGGTTATCATGGCAATACGCAGTCCCCAACTGTAGTCTTCTTTGGTGGGGCCGTCTGTTTTTACCGCGAGAACCCGTTCATGGAGTCCCGCAAGCCGGCTGAAGATAGATTCTTTATATACGCCGTCTTCATAAAAAAAACCAAAGTAGGCGTCATCGCAGATTACAAGCACGTCCGCGCCGCCTTCCGCGGCGCGGCGGATACAGTTTACAAGAGCGTCTACCTCGGCGACGCCCGGCGAATAGCCTGCGGGATTGTTCGGGAAGTTAAATATAATACGGACACTGCCATTTGCGGCTTCGGCGCGTATCGCCTCGTCTATTTTGGGAATGTCAAGATGTCCGGCATCGTCAAAAAAATAAATTCCACGCATTACCCCGCCGCAACGTTCTTCAAAAATCAGGCTGTAGTTATCCCATGAAGGTTCAGCCGACAAAACCGTCTGGCCCGGATTGACAAAAAGCTCCGCGGTATACGCGATTCCCGCGGTAACGCCGGGCGTAACGATGGGAAGATAAACAGAGTCAGGGTCTAGCGATGGATTTTTCCGCAAAATCAGGTTTTTCCATAACTTGCGCAACGCTTCACTGCCGGCGACAGGCGCGTAGGCGACTATCTCTTCCGGCGCGAATCCGGGAAAATACCGCTCAAACGCCGGCAGCAACAACGGTTTTCCGTTTGAATACGCCATGCCTATAGTGCCGTTGGCCTTTGACGCGGATTTTTTTGCTTCGGCGCTCTGCGCGATTATGCCGCGCGGAAAGTAAATGCGCTTCCCAAAATCAGACAGCAGCCGTCCCGCGACAGTTCCCTGTAATGTTTCATTTAGTTCAATCGCAATATCATTCATAGTATAGCTATTTTACCATTTCGCCGTGTAAAAGTATAGGATGCAGTGAACAGTGAACGGGGGGGGGGGGATGAGTGGGGGTAGCGGAAAAGCCATAGGCTTTGGAGCGAGGGGGAGCAGCGTCGGTTAATGCGGCGTATTAGC
>JAIRMY010000118.1 GCA_031258335.1 Spirochaetaceae bacterium
CGGGGATGCGCCAAAATTAAAAGTAAAATTGCTGCCCTGTAGAGGCGCCCTTATCACTCTGAACGCAGTAACCGTATTCCCTTGGTGATCATTCGTCATTCGTCTTTAGCACGGCAAGGAATGCGCTTTGCGGGAGTTCGACATCGCCCACCATCTTCATGCGCTTCTTCCCTTCTTTTTGTTTTTCAAGGAGTTTTCGTTTGCGGGTAACATCTCCGCCGTAACATTTCGCAAGAACATCCTTGCGTAACGCGTTGATAGTTTCCCGCGCTATAATCTGGCTGCCTATAGCGCCCTGTACGGGAATCTTGAACTGTTGGCGCGGGATTTCACCGCACAGGCGCTCGCAAACCGTCCGCGCCCGCTCGTAGGCCTTGTCTTTGAATACAAGCTGAGAAAGCGCGTCAACCGCTTTTCCGTTGAGCAGTATATCGAGTTTTGCAAGGCTCGTTTCCTTGTAGCCGGTAATGTCGTAATCAAACGAGGCGTAGCCGCGGCTTATGCTTTTTAGGCGGTCGTAAAAATCAAACAAGACTTCGGCAAGCGGCATATCGTAGATCAATTCCACGCGCTTCTCGTCAAGGTATGTCATGTTTGTCTGTACGCCGCGTTTTTCCATGCAGAGCGTCATTATGTTTCCGAGAAAAGACGCGGGGGTAATCACCGATGCGCGTATGTACGGTTCCTCCGCGCTGTCAATGCGGCTTTCGTCGGGGTAGTCTGACGGATTATCTATCATCAATTCCCCGCCGTCTTTTAGGTGGAGTTTGTACTTTACCGATGGCGCCGTAAATATTATCGCCTGGTTGAATTCCCGTTCAAGGCGCTCCTGTATCACCTCAAGGTGGAGGAGTCCTAGAAATCCGCAGCGAAAACCAAAGCCCAAGGCGGCCGAAGAATCTTTTTCGTAAACAAGAGAAGCGTCGTTCAGCTTTAATTTTTCAAGGCTGGTTTTTAACTCTTCGTAATCGTTTGAGTCGACCGGGTATATAGACGAAAACACGACAGGCTTAACCTCGCGAAAACCGGACAGCGCCTCTTTGCATGGATTTGCCGCATCCGTTACCGTGTCCCCGACACGGACATCGCTTACCGTTTTTATGCCGGCGATTATGTAACCCACGCCGCCGGCCTTCAACTCCGTAGTCTCAGCAAGCGTTATCTTGAACTGCCCTACGCTTTCAACCTCGTACTCCGCGCCACAGGACATGAAACGTATCTTCATCCCCTTTTTCGCCGCTCCGTCAAACAGGCGGAGGTGTACTATAACGCCGCGATAGGCGTCGTAATGGCAGTCGAATATCAGCGCTTTGAGCGGAGAAGCCGCGCTGCCCGCAGGCGGCGGAATACGCCTTACAATAGCCTCGAAAAGCTCGTCTACCCACGTCCCCTGACGGGCGGAGACGAGCAGCGCCCTGTCTGAATCAAGCCCCAAATCCTTGTCTATCTGCGCCTTTGCCGAGGGAATATCGGCGGCGGCCATGTCTATCTTGTTAATCACGGGGACAATCTCAAGGTTGTGCTCCATCGCCAGATACAAATTGGAAAGAGTCTGCGCCTGAACGCCCTGCGTCGCGTCTACGAGGAGCAGCGCGCCCTCGCAGGAGCTAATGGCGCGCGACACCTCGTAGGTAAAATCAACGTGTCCCGGCGTGTCTACAAAGTTAAGCTCGTAGTCTTCTCCGTCCGCCGCAGTGTACGGAATCGTTACCGCCTGACTCTTTATCGTGATGCCCCGTTCCCGTTCTATATCCATAGTGTCAAGAATCTGGTCTTTGAAATTGCGGTCCTCTATCAGATGAGCCTTTTGAATCAGCCTGTCGGCGAGAGTCGATTTTCCGTGGTCTATATGCGCGATGATGCAAAAGTTGCGTATATGCGTGATATGCGTGATCGAATCCATGCAACTGAGTATACCCTAAATGAACCTCCGCAGGGCAAGCCCTGCGGTATCTTTAATAAAAGTTTTATTTCAGCGGAGGTTCGTTCGTATAGACAAGCCGCGTAGCGGCTTGCCGCTGTTCAAGTGTGCCGGTGGCACACTGAACACGCGGTACCTGTTTTTTTTTGATGCTACATTGTGAAAGCGATGTATTTCTTGAGCCGCCGCAAGCGGCGGGGTATTAAACCAGAATTGGCCGAATAAAATTTTGCAACAATGAACGGTAGTCCGCGATAGTTTCCGCGTGGACAAGGCGGGTACGGAGACGCGCCGAATCGCGCATACCCTTGGTGTACGCGCAGAACACCTTGCGCATCTCAAGAGAGGCTCTCCTTTCCCCTATAGTTTTGGCAAGAAGTTCAAGCTGGCGTAACGCTGTGCTGATACGGCGGGCGTCGCTTGGTTCTTCTGTTTCTCTGCCCTCTCTACCCTCTCTGCCCAGTAGCAGGTTTTTTGCCGCGGCAAAGATGAACGGGTTGCCAAAAGCTCCGCGGGCGAACATCACGGCGGCGCAGCCGGTAGCGAGCAGCATACGTTTCGCGTCCAGGGCGGTGTACAGATCCCCTGAACCGGCGACCGGCACGGGAATTTCCGCCGCGAGTTCCGCTATGTGCCGCCAACAGCTTACGCCGCCGTAACCCTGAGACCGCGTTCTGGGGTGAAGGCTGATGAGAGCAGCACCCGCCTCTACCGCAACGCGGGCGCATTCGGCAAAGTTTATAGAGGCGGCATCCCAGCCGGAACGCATCTTGACGCTTACCGGTATGCCGCCCAAATCCGTCCGCGCCACACACGCAACGGCTGCTATGATGCGGCTCATGTTTTTCGGGTCGCGCATTAAGGCTACCCCGGCGCCGCACCGGGTAACTTTCGGTACGGGACATCCGGCGTTTATGTCTATCATGTCCGGTTTGTAAGGGACGAGGAGTTTAGCCGCCTGAGCCATCACCTGAGGCGACGAGCCAAAAAGCTGTACCGCATAAACCTTTTCGTTTGCCGCCCTATGGAGCAGCGCTTCGGAACCGGAGGCGCGGCGGCAGAGAGACTCGGCGGAAACCAGCCCGGTAAAAGTAAGGTTTGCCCCCTCGTCTACGCAGATTGAGCGGAACGTGCTGTCCGTATACCCAGCCGCGGGGGCAAGGAACAGGTTGCCTTCAAGGTTCATGTTTCCTATACGCAGAGGGCGGTACAAATTTTCAGTCATTTCTTGTACGGTCTTTCGGCATAACCATAACTGAAAAACTAATTTTGTAAAATCCCTGTCGATGAGCCTCCACACGGCAAAACGCGCGGTATCTCAAGCGTTGTACTGGTTTGAACGGAGGCACATTGTACAAGCCCCGCCTTCCACACCCCAGCGCTCAGCCGCCGCTGCAAAATAGACTTCCGAATTCAGGAACATCGGGAGCAGGAAGCTGCCGTAGCGTAAAGTCTCGTAGACAGCGTATGCCATGACCAATGCGCCGGCTTTCTGATAATTTCTACGGCTGGCTATCACTTCCGCAATCATGGCGGCAATCGCGCAGCCCAGAACGCCAAACATATTGTTGCTTGTAAGGGTGAAAAAAGCCATAGCCAGCCCCGCAATTAGAAACACTCCGGTCTTGCGCGCCTTGACCGCCATAAGCATGAATACGGATCCAGAAAAAAGATTAGACATAATGCTGAAAAGAAACACGCCAATGACAGGAACCATTCCTATTGTTACGCCGAGTATCGTATAGATGACAAGGTAGACGGCAGTAAATATGCCGATACTGATGACATCTTTCGAACCAAGTCGATTGCCTTTCTTAGTTGGAGATGTTTTCCTAGCCGGTGTGATATTTTGCTTATCCATATTTTATATTTCTCCGTATTGCAAATAAACTGTCAGCGCGACAACAACAGCAGTCATCGAAAGAGCTGCTATGTCAACACATCTAATACGCAAGACGCGCAACTGCGTCTTGCGTTTGCCATTATCTAGTCCGCGTAGCATTGCTGACGCCGCGAGTTCATCGGAAACTTTGAGGCTGCGCATCAATATCGGTACTAACAAGTATTCTATCGTGCGTACCGGATGGCGAATAAAACTTCCGAGAGTAACTGGAATGTTCCGCACACGCAGGCTGTCTTTTAGGCATTTGAAGTCCTCTTGAATTGATGGTATATAACGCGCTGAAACGGCAACCGGAATTATCACAAGCTGTGGAACACGCATCGTTTCAAGCGCGACAATGCGTTCGGTGACGCTGGTGGTTTTTCTCAGAAAGCCGCCGAGCATGATTATGAACAGATTCACCAGCCACACCACAAAAAAAGTAGTGGCGCTTCCTGACAATACACTCACAAACACATACACATTCGAAGCGTGATTTTTTGCGTTGTATATCGCGCATGGAACCCCCAAATCATACTGGATTCAATTGTCTTTTGAGCATTCTCATTATCGAGCGCCGAATAAAACTCATCTTTGCAGAGTATGTTTGGGCCAAAGCTCAATCCAAAGGGGGTATGCAACATGATGGAAGCGGAAAGGCTTTGTTCAGGTACCAGTGGGACATAGTTGTGCTCATAATCTCCCTCTGTAAAGACCGCGTTTACAAAACCATAGTCAAGATCCAGTTCCACATATTTAATCGGCGTTAAATTTATGCCGATGTTGGTTCCCCGCCGGTCAATCGGATCCAGATTTTCGGTAACAGATGTCAATGGCGGAATGAAATATGACATGATTTCATTATCAATTCTCATGTAATACACATTCGAGTCGAATTTTGCCAATCCTTTGAAGTTTAGTCCTATGCCTCCTTCAACAGTCCAGCCTTTTTCCGGTTCAATACCGGTATTCATCGTAATAGGCGCTACCGGAAGCGCCCGTTGCTACCGGCGCGAGTTCGAGGTAGGGAGGGTCGGGGATTACTACCCATGCCACATCGGCATTTTGAGTTGGGTCATTCTCAAATTGTTTTTTTGATAACCCGGAAGCGCTTGAGGTTAAAGAATTTCCAAAGGCAAAACCGACATTCGCATTGAGGCTCATAACATCGTTGATATCCCAAATCCCCCGCAATTCCCCGTTCCCCGTACGGCCCCTGGACAATCGTATACCCGGCACATTTTCCAGTACATCTACCACCGTTGACGCGCCGGACTCGGCTATGTCCTCGGCGGTAATCACGGTAACCTGACCTGAAACCTTTGCCACTTCCTCACGGGTCCTGCCTGCGGTAACGACAAAATCCAGGGCGTCATCCCCCCCCCCCCCCCTCTCCCCACTCAGGGAAGACGACAGGGCGGGAATCGCCTGCGCGATGCGCTATGCCGAAGAACATTGTTCCGCGCCGCTTA
>JAIRMY010000040.1 GCA_031258335.1 Spirochaetaceae bacterium
TAAGCAACGCCGGATCGCTGGCATAAGCCCCGCTCAATTCAGAACGCTCCTTCGTCATCAACGCGGAAAGGCGGGCTATATTCCCCGGTAATTCGGCGGAAAACCGCCGCTTTAGCGGAAAAATTCTGTTAATGGCGGGTAGCAGAGCCTCGATCCGCTCACGCACGCCGGATTCAAGCGGCGGAAAAAGAAAATCCATACAATTCATTCCGGTACGTTTACAGCAAGGATAACCCGCTCCGCCTTAATTTTCTAGGCAAGGCAGCCGCCGCGCTTACGTCAAAGTCTCTTTTATGCAATACTCAGGATATGCTTAACGTTTACCGTAGCGCAAAAATCGTATTGCTACTGTTGCTGGCGGCTTGCGGCGCGGAAACGCCCAAAATACTGGCTACAGACCCCAAACTTGCCGTTACAGGTCAGACCCTCACGATACTGGGCGAATTTTTTGGCGATGAGCAAGGTGAATCTTTTGTTACCATAGGCGGGGTGAGCCCGACTCTTTCATCGTATATAGAGTGGACGGACAACAAGATAGTGCTGCGTCTCCCTGATTTTGGGGAGTCCGGGCTCGTATACGTGCAGAGAAAGGATAAAAAGAGTAATCCGGTGCTGTTGCCGTCCCTGCGTTCTATTCCCGAATTCCCAAAATCCAGCGTAAGTTACGCGCCTGTAATAACGCAAATACGCCCCGATTCCGCCGCCATAGGCGATCTCATAGTGATACAGGGCAGCGGCTTTGGCGGGGCGCGGGACAGTGGCGCGGTATTCTTTAGCTGGGCGGCTGAGAATCCGGCATCCTTGCCGGCGAATGTTTCCCCTCCCCCACTCATCAAGGCGCGGGACGGCGGCGCTTATGAATCGTGGACCGAGCATGAAATCCGCGTCCGGGTAAGCGACGGCGCGGCAAGCGGCGTTGTGCAGGCGTTCACGTCCCGTGGCGCGAGTAACACAGTTCCATTCAGGGTAAGCGGAAAACCGGGGAGCAAAACAATACGTGATAAGCGCACTTATTCCATATCATACTCTGTTGATGTGCGGGTAAAAGACGCCAAACCGCCCAATAATATGTACTTGTGGTGTCCTGTCCCCGCGTCTACGGCGTCCCAGTTGAACAAGGAAACGCTTTTCGGCAACACACCGCCTTTTATCGAGGATTACCTGGGCGTATCGTTGTACAGGTTTACCGGGCTGCGTTCCGGAGATGAAAGGCGGGTTTCCGTTTCTTATCTTGTCGATGTTTACAGCGTGGAAACACGAATACAACCTGAACTGGTTAAACCTTACGGCGATTCTCCGGTCAGAGCATGGACGCTCCCATCCGCATTCGTGCCGTCAAACGACGCCGCGATAAGAGAGGCGGCGGAAAACATCTGCGGCAGAATAAATAATCCGTACCTAAAGGCTAACACGATTTACCGGTGGTTTGTTGATGAATTCCAGATGGCGGCGGGGAGTACGCTCGTTTCCTTACAGCAGGCGCTGCTCGAAAAGAAAGCCGGTCCTTACGAGGCGGCAATGCTGTACACCGCGTTATGCCGCGCCGCCGGCATCCCCGCTATTCCTGTGGCGGGGGTTCTCTGCCCCAAAACCGGCGGAGCGATTCCCCATTACTGGGCCGAATTCTGGATAGACAGTTTCGGCTGGATGCCTGTAGACCCGTTTTTGGGCGCGGGTGCCGTTCCGGGAAACTCAGACGACACGACCGAATTCCCGCCGGATTTCAGTCCGGCTGCGGACAAGCCTTTTAAGCTGCGGGACGACCATGAAGCGTACTACTTTGGAAACATGGACAACCAGCATCTGGCGTTTTCATACGGTGAAACTTCTCTTTCACAGATAGACACACGCGGGCGAACCGCGAGAAGCGAAGCGAGCTATGCCCTGCAAAACATCTGGGAAGAGGCGGGAAGCGGCATAGAAGCGTACTCCAGCCACTGGAGCGACATTAACATCACAGGCATCTATTTGAATTAACGCGGCATATTGACAAGGGAAAATTCTTTATGACAGAGACTCTCCCAGATGGCGGTTCACAAAAAGCCCTTCCATGGAAGCCGCCGCTATGTATGGTCTTTCGGCCCTAGGCTTTGCCGTTACCGCTTCTTCAAGAAGTTTTTCAAAATCAACCTTATTTGGATCGCCCACAAACCCCGCCGCGTCGGCCCGGCACCTGCCGCAGTGGGACATCTGCCTAAGGTACTTACCGGCATCCCGCCTCAGATTCGCCGTGAGTTCGGGGCTGGGGGGATTGATGTCAAGAGGACATTTTAATTGCGCTAAAACAGGGGACATTTTAATTGCGCCTTGACTGCTCTCTTCGGCCGGTTGACCTTGAGTATAGAGTCCGCTATACTGGACTCATGCCGAGGGAAAAAAGCGGGATAAGAAATTATGACTGGTAAACGGCTGCGAATTGTTTTTGCGTCCGCCGTGTTTTCCATGGTTGCCATTCAGTGCTCGTTAAATACCGCCGGAACGCGGGAATCCGGTACGGATACCGCGATCGGCGTTGAAGCCATGGAAGGGGAAAGCTCAGGGGGAGAAGATATTTCCACGCCCTCTTCAAATACCGCCTCGTCAGAAAAAGCCCCCGTGCAGGATATCAATGCGGCGCCTGAGTCATCTTCGGAGAAACCCGGAATATCCTCACCGGAATCTCCCGTTTTTGACGCCGCTTCGATTACACATACCGTATACAACGAAACAAAAGAAGATATAGGCAATTTTATATACGGTTTAAATTCTATCATCAAGGCAAAAAAGTACAATGAATGGCGGGCGTATCTTGATGATGATTATTACAACTTTATAAACTCACCGGATTACCTGCAAACGGCATCTAGATCCGATATACTGACATCAAAAAAAATAGTATTGACAAACGCGTATGACTACTTTATGAATGTTGTTGTCCCCGCCCGTTCAAATGACAGAGTAGATAGTATCGAGTTTATAAATGAAAATCGTGTGAAAGCGATGGCTATGTATGACGGCAAATGGATTACTTTGTACCATCTGGAAAAACGGCATGACGGCTGGAAAATCGTAATGCCCAATTAAAATCATCCGGCAGGAGAATAGAATGTATGTAACTACAAATGAAAAACGGCTATACTGCGCCGTTTTCGCGGGACTATTCGCCGCGATCTCATTTACGCTCGCTCAAGATATATCTATCGAGGAATCGTATTTGCGGAAATCGGTCGAGACGATGATTATTCGTGAGCAGGCTCTTTCAGGCGACCGCGACACGAAGTTCGCCGCCCTTAAGCATATACGCCAATTGATGGATAACGGGGATACGTCCGAAGATTTGCGGGAAATTTTGTCGCATATGGCGCTCGAAGGTATTTTAAACAAGACTCGTCTAGACGGACGTATCATCAACAACTTCCCTGATGTACGCATGAAAGCCGTTGAATACCTCGGCGATATAAAAGACAAAGAATCCACCGATGCGCTTATTCGCGTTCTTTTGATTGACGATGAGCCTTATGTTGTTACTACGGCGGTAAAGGCGCTGACAAAACAGGGGTTTGGAGACGGAGATTATTCTATGAATATCATACTCCATGTTTTTACGCAGTACGACAGCAGAATGCCCAGCAATGTTTTGGCATTGTCTGTCATCGATTCGTGCAATAGTTTTATGGAAGGAGGCAAGACTGAAAATACGCTGATTTACGCGACTCTGCTGAATATTTCAAATAATCCTTCGTATGTAAAGCCTGTGCGTGATTATGCGGGTGAAACACTGGAAAAAATTTATAGCAAAAAGGGGAATTAAAAAGCAATGACAGATAAAACTATATCCCTCGTAATAGTCTGTGTCATGTACGCGGCGGTAGTAATATTTCCGCGGAAAAAGGCATATTTCACGCTTGCCGCCGCCGCTCTTGTCATCCTGACAGGAATTATAACGCCGTTTAGAGCGGTCGCCGGACATATAAACTGGAGTATACTGATGATATACATAGGCAGCCTTGCCATAGCCGAGTTATTCATCTATTCTCGCGTTCCGGCGCGTATCGCCGACAATATTGTAAACTGG
>JAIRMY010000077.1 GCA_031258335.1 Spirochaetaceae bacterium
ATTCGCCGCCTTTCCTCAAGTGCCGATGCCGTCAACGCCCTTCCATCTGTTTGTTTCATATAGTTATTACATTACTATTCTTATTCTTTGTCAATACCTATATAATAATTGCCGGGTCATTAAATGCGAAGCGGAGATTTACACGGTTATTCTGTTCTTGTATATGCGTATTGCGCCGGTAAACGCATCGCCGTACTTTTCCGCCTTCACGGCGCCCACGCCGGGAATTTCAAGAAAGGACTCTCTCGTTACAGGCAGCCGGCGGCACATCGCGTAAAGCGCGGCATCGGAAAAAATGATGTAGGCGGGTACACGCGCCGCCGCCGCAAGTTCCGCGCGAAGCGCCTTGAGCGTAACGAACAGAGTGGTATCCGCGGGTGGTGGCGCGGCGGTGGACGCGGGCGGGGCATCTTCGCACGGCATCATCATTTCAAGTGGCTTTTTTCCAAAGATAATTTCACCGGATTTATCCGTCTCTACCAGAGACGGATAATCGCCGCCGCTTGTGGCGAGATAACCGTTCAGTACCAGAAAATCAATCACGCCGCGTATGGCCTTTTCGGATGAATCTTTCATTATCCCCCATACGGTCAAACTATCAAGTTTTTCACTTACGATTTTTGAATTACGACTGCCGCGCAGAATTTGTATAACCATAGTTTTGCCAAAACGCCTGTTCCGCTGTTTAAGCCTGTAAACGCAGGAAATTATTTTTTGAGCGTCAACAGTAATATCAACGCTTTCAAAGCGCGTCATGCAGTTTGAACAGGCGCCGCAGTAATTCGGCGGCTTCTCACCAAAGTACGCGAGCAGCCGCTCACGCAGACAGTCCGTGCCGGACGCGTAAAATGTCATATATTTTAAGAGTTCCAGATTGTAGTCTTTTAATTCCGCCGAACCGCTTTCTTCTGCGCTTTTTTCAATCAAGAATTCACTTGTTTTTACATCGGCATAGCTGTAAAACAGAATACACTCCGCGCCGCTGCCGTCCCGTCCGGCGCGTCCGGCCTCCTGGTAATAACTTTCAATGTTTTTCGGCATATTGTAGTGTATTACAAACGACACATTCGATTTATCTATTCCCATGCCAAAAGCGTTTGTAGCTACCATTATTGTTTTGCGGTCATAGATAAAATCATCCTGATTTTCCCGTCGTTCTTCGGGGCTAAGCCCGGCATGGTATCTGGCGGCGGCAAATCCGTCCGCCGCAAGTTCCGCGTAAATATCCTCGACATAGCGCCGAGTCAAACAGTACACGATGCCGCTTTTGTTTTTGAGCCGCCTGAGATGTTTTTTAAGCGAGCGCATCTTGTTTTCCGGCTTTTCCACGGCAAAGTACAGGTTTGGTCTGTCAAAACCTGTGGTGATATGAAACGGATTCCTAAGCCCCAGCGCCCTCACTATGTCCGTCTTTACACGTTCCGTGGCGGTAGCGGTGAATGCGGTGGCGACGGGATGGAGTGGAAGACTCCTTATAAACGGGGCAATCTGCATATAACTTGTACGAAAATCGTGTCCCCATTGCGACACGCAGTGCGCCTCGTCTATCACGACAAGCGAAACTTTAAGACCATCCAGCCACGTAGCCCCCTCCCCTGAAAGTCTCTCAGGCGCTATGTAAATCAGCTTGTACTCCCCCGCCCGGACGCGCCGCATAGTCTGCAGATACTCGTCGTACGAAAGGGAACTGTTTATGAACGCGGCCGCCGCCTCGTTTTCCCTGAGAGAGCGCACCTGGTCTTTCATCAGCGATATCAAAGGCGATATGATTATAGAAATCCCATCCATCAGCAGCGCGGGAATCTGATAACACAGCGACTTCCCCGCACCGGTCGGCATCACGACAAGCGCATCGCGCCCGCCCAGTAGCGCGTCAATCACCTCTTCCTGCCCGCGCCTAAAGGTCTCATACCCAAAAACATTTTTTAGCATCGAGTATTTATCTGGCATTGCGACATTATATTACCGGATGAGCCGCCCCGCGGCAAGCGCTACCGTTACATTGCGCCCGCAGTGAGGCTTTATTCTTCCAAACCCGTTTCTTGATAACGCAAGGAAATTATACAAATGTTCAAGCGTAGAGCATTTTTTATTTTCTTGCCAATATAGTGAGGGACGTGTATACTGGTTTTAGGGATAACCCTCATGGAGGTAATATGGCTAATAAAGAGCTTATCGAAAAAACGCTGCGGAAAGGCGAGGGCGTTTTCCGCCTCAACCCCACATTCATACCGCGGCCCTTCGGCGTTGAAGGGAGGCGGCTCAGGCTGCACCCGGACGATTACTTTGCTTACGGACTTGAGCGCGGTTCAATCAAGGAACGGTGGATGTCTTCCACCAACGTGGCGCAGAACGGACCGCTTGCCGGCCCGGAGGAGGGCTTGAGTTTTGTCGCGGTCGAGTACGGCAGCGATGAAAAATTCAGCCTGAAAGAGGCGGTTTCCACTCTGGGAGCGGAGATCATAGGCGCGGAACTCTGGGAAAAGTACAAAGGATTCCCCGTGTTTTCAAAATTTTACGACCTAAAGACGCCTCTCTTTCACCACCTGCACCTGGATATGGAGGCGGCGGCCCGTGTAGGCAAGTTGGGAAAGCCTGAATGTTACTACTTTCCCCGTCAGTTTGCCAGCCACTCAGGGGAAATGAACGCCACCTACTTTGGTTACGACCCGGACACGAAGCCGGAGGAGGTAAAACAGCGCCTGCGGGACTACAACAAGGGGGATAACCGCATAACCGAGCTTTCCCGCGCCTGGCGCATAGAGTTGGGAACGGGCTGGTACTCGCCCGCCGGCGTGATTCACGCGCCCGGTTCCGTGATGACTTACGAACTCAACTGGAACGGCGATGTAAATTCCGTACACGAAAATGTTGTCTCCGGCGTTACCTATCCACGCGATTTCCTTAACGGAGAATGTCCACCGGACAAGAAAGACGATATCGACTATATCTTCAGCCTGCTCGACTGGGAAAAAAACACCGATCCGCACTACAAAAAACGCTTCGGGAGGCCGCCTGTTACCATAGTCAAGAACGCGGACTACGAGGAAAAATGGATTTCTTACGCCAACGACGGGTATTTCAGCGCGAAAGAGCTTTCCGTGAACCCGGGAAAAAGCGTTACGCTCAGCGAACCGGCGGCGCACGGGGTGGTATTCATACAGGGACACGGCAGATTCGGCTCATTCCACTGCGAAGCGCCGGGTATGCTCAGGTTCGGGCAGCAGAGCGCGGACGAATACTTTGTGTCGGAAGGCGCGGCAAGGAAAGGCATCGTCATCACCAATGAAAGCCCGGTAGAACCGCTCGTGCTGTTAAAGAGTTTTGGGCCGAATAACCCCGATGCCCCGCGGACGGTTTGAAACAAAAGTATGATAGCAGTATAATTGTTCAAGGGTGGAAGCACGGACTCTCATGGACTTTGAAGAAGAGCTTTTAACCAGAGCCGCTTGGTACTACTTCATGGGAAAAAAAACCCAGCAGGAAATCTCCGTGCTGCTCGGCGTTTCCCGTATGCGCGTCATCAGGCTCTTGGAGAAGGCGAGCGCGACGGGGCTGGTGCAGTTCAAACTCCGGGAAAACAGCGCCCGCCGTATGAGTATAGAGAAGCGGTTGATCGAACGCTACGGGCTAAAGGACGCTTTCGTGATACCGACGGCGCCGGATATGGCGGCGGGCGGAGTCAACGATGCGATAGCGGAAGCGGCGGCGATGTATATAGCAAACCGTATGCGCCCGGACGCTTTCATCAACATAGGGTACGGGGATACGACAGGCAAGACGTTGAACAACCTTGCCAAAATCGCGGAAAAACCGATTTCCTGCATCTCGCTGACAGGCGGCGTGAGTATTTACCTGCCCAATGCGCGCTCAAATGTCTTTAACGCGCGGCTCTTCCTGATACCGGCGCCGCTCATCGTCTCGTCAAAGGAGACGATGTACGCCGTGATGAACGAGCCGCAGGTAAAGGATATTTTTCAGATGATAGGCATGGCATCTTTTACCATAGTCGGCATAGGCGGGATGAACGACGAGGCGACTATACTAAAGACCGGAGTACTATCCCTGAACGATTTTTGGCAGTTGAAGATGCAGGGGGCGGTGGGCGATATACTCTGCCATTACTTTGACAAGGATGGGAATACGCTTGCCACGCCGTTTGAAGACCGCCTGATAAGTACGCCGCTTTCCCGTATCAGAGCCTTGCCCAACGTTATAGGCGTGGCCGCCGGCATGGAGAAGCTTGCGGCGATAAGAGGCTGCCTGTCTTACGGGTACATCAGTACGCTGATCACAAACGAAGATACGGGCAAGAGGCTGGTAGGAACAGAAAATGATGAGGAGGTTTGAATGGCCGACTATTTGATGGCGCTTGACGCCGGGACGGGAAGCGTCAGGGCGGTTATCTTTGACGGCGCAGGAACGCAGTTGGGCGCCGGTCAACGGGAGTGGACGCACCGTGAAGACCCGCGCTACCCCGGAAGCATGGATTTTGACTGGGCGGCAAACTGGAAGCTCGCCTGCGCCTGTATAAACGAAGTTCTGGAAAAGACCGGCGTGAAGAAAGAGGCGATAGCCGCGATTTCTACGACCTGTATGAGGGAAGGCATAGTGCTTTACGATGCCGCCGGAAACGAAATCTGGGCCTGCGCCAATGTCGATGCGCGGAGCGGCGCTGAGGTTGGAGAGCTTAAGCGCCTGTACCCCGGACTGGAACAGGAACTCTACCTTGAATCAGGACAGACCTTTGCGCTTGGAGCGTTGCCGAGGCTGCTATGGGTAAAGAACAACGCGCCGGAACTGTACAAGAAAACGGCGCGTATAGGGATGTTCAACGACTGGCTCATATACCGGCTTTCCGGCGTACTCGCCGTTGAGCCGAGCAACGGTTCTACCACAGGGCTATTCGGCCTAGAAACCCGCGTCTGGGACAAGAACATTGCGAAGCGTTGCGGGTTGCGCGATGACATATTTCCCGATGTGGTTGAATGTGGCGCCTTGGTGGCAAAGGTTTCCGCGAAAGCCGCCGCCGAAACCGGGCTTGCCGAAGGTACGCCGCTCGTGGCGGGAGGCGGCGACTGCCAACTCGGTACTATAGGCGTAGGCGTCGTCAACGTAAACGAGGCGGTGATATTTGGCGGCAGCTTTTGGCAGTACGAATTCAATACAGGCACGGGAAAGCCCTCTCCCAAATGCGACATCCGCGTAAACTGCCACGCCCTGCCCTCGTTATGGCAGTACGAGGCGCTGGCGTTTAACCCCGGCCTCGTGATGCGCTGGTACAGGGACG
>JAIRMY010000097.1 GCA_031258335.1 Spirochaetaceae bacterium
CGGCGCTTTCGGGGCTTTCGCCGCCGGGGTGGGGACTACAGACCTTGAGGTGGGCATACTTAAGGGGGTGTGCGCGTTCAAGAAGCCGAAAAGCGTTAGGGTAAATGTTACGGGAACGCCGCCGCGCGGCGTGTTTGCTAAGGATATAATCCTTGCCGTGGTAGCAAAACTCGGAGTGAACGGCGCGACTGACCAGGTGGTGGAGTTCCACGGCCCTGTGGTGGACAGCATGAGCATGGAGGGGAGGATGACGGTATGCAACATGGCTGTCGAGGCTGGGGCTACGAGTGGTATCTGTATGCCGGATAAGGTAACCGTTGACTATCTGTGGCCGTTTATAGGGCCTGACGGATACGGGAGCTATACCAACAAGGCAGAAGCTTTGGCGGATTTCGGGCGCTGGCGGAGCGATGAGGGAGCGGAGTACACAAAGACTGTGGAACTGGACTGTTCCGCGCTTGAACCGCTTGCCACCGTGGATTACAAGCCGGACCAGGTGAGGACGATTAGGGAGCTTTCCGGGGTAAAGGTTGACCAGGTGTATATAGGTTCGTGTACCAACGGGCGCATTGAGGACTTGCGCGAGGCGGCGCGGGTGATACGCGGCGGGAAAATATCGGAACGTGTACGGGCCATAGTGTCGCCCGCGACGCCGGATGTTTACCGTAAGGCCCTTTCTGAGGGGCTTATCGCTGATTTCATGGCCGCCGGTTTCTGCGTTACCAATCCCACCTGCGGGGCCTGTCTTGGTATGTCCAACGGCGTGCTTGCCGAGGGCGAGGTCTGCGCGTCGACGACAAACCGCAATTTCTACGGACGCATGGGCAAGGGCGGCATGGTTCATCTGATGAGTCCCGCCTCGGCAGCGGCGGCGGCGTTGACAGGGTACATCACGGCGGCTGCCGGTTAGTGCGGGTTGTGTGTAGTGGTGTGATGTGTAGTGGTGTGAATAGAGGAGAAATGATGAAGACTTTTGGGGGCGGCGTTTTATTTTTGGACAGAAGTGATATAAACACGGACGAGATTATTCCGGCAAAGTACCTGAATGAAAGCACGAAAGAGGCTCTGGCGCCGTTTCTGCTTGAAGATCTAAAATTACAGGGTTTTGACCCGAAGCACAGCGTAAAGGGCAAGGGCGCCGTAGTAACGCGGAGCAACTTTGGATGCGGCTCGTCGCGGGAACACGCGCCGTGGGCGCTGGAGATGAACGGGATAAACATAGTCGCGGCGGAAAATTTTGCCCGCATATTCAGACAGAATATGTACAACTGTGGCATGATAGCGGCTGAACTGGACAGGGATGTAATAGACGAACTGTTCAGGGAATTCGCGGGCGCTGATACGCTGCTTTCGGTGGATATAAAAAAATCCACATTGACATTTTCAGGCGGCTGCAAGGAAAAAACCGTGGGCTTTACGCTGACCGGCTTTGAACGCGCCCTTGTCGAATCGGGCGGCTGGATTGAATACGCGGACAAGCGTTACTAGGCTTTTGCCGTGGCTAACGTTTTTGACTACCTTGACTGGCGCGGCGATCTAAGTTTTCGCGCCGACCCGTTCAACGTTGTCGATAATATTATTTTTTCTATACTCTCGTATTACCCTTTTGACGGAATAGTGGACGGCGGTTTTGGAAAATCCGCCGTCCCGTTTCCGAAAGCCGTCAAGAAACTCTGCGCTATGGTAAAAAACGATCCGGCGATTACCCGTTTGTTTGTTTTCGGAGAAAATCAGACAAATTTTTTGTTCCGTCTTGCGGAAGTTCCGCGCTACGCCGACTGTACGCTCTGCGGATATGTAAACAAAATTGACACTGACCGTGAAATGCAGTTTGCCGCTGTCACAGTACTGATACCGGATTTACCGGCATACGTTTCGTTCCGCGGGACGGATGCGTCAATCATAGGCTGGAAAGAAGATTTTAACATGATTCTAAACGAAGCAATACCGGCGCAGATCGAGGCGGTATCCTACTTAAGCGCCGCCGCAAAAGAGATACGCGGAAAAATAATAACGGGCGGACATTCAAAGGGCGGGAATCTTGCCGTGTACGCCGCTTCATTTTGCCGCGAGGCTGTTCAAAGACGCATCAAAACCGTTTACAGTAACGACGCTCCGGGTTTTAACAAATCTGTTACCGCAAGCGCCATGTATAAAAATATAGAATCAATAATTGATTGTTACGTTCCGCAGGGCGCGGTTGTTGGATTGCTTTTTGAATATGTAAGACATTACAAAGTCGTAAAGAGTTCGCAAGCGGGGCTCTTGCAGCATGACCCTTTTTCGTGGGAATTAACGGGGAAAAACATGATATACATACCTTCGGTTACAAAAAAAAGCCGTTTTGTAAACAAAACTTTGATGCAGTGGCTTGAAAGCATGGACAAGGAGACCCGCGCAGCGTTTATCGAAACATTATTTACAATCATAGACAAGGCAAACATAAAATCCCTTACAGATTTTACGGACAACACGCTTAAAAATACCGCTTTGCTGATAAAATCCCTCGGCAATGTTGATAATAAATCAAAAAAAATGCTGTTGAGTATATTTTCCGCATTATTCGGCGCGGCAAGAAATAACATCCGTAAATTTGTAAATATTAAACTGCCGTTAATAAATCAAAATACAGGCGCGGTTCACTATGATTCGATATAAAAACGCAAAACAGATAAACGGCATACGTGAATCGTGCGCCATGCTTGTCTGTATGTACGAAGAAATGATCCCGCTGGTTAAGCCGGGCGTTGAAACGATAGAGCTTGACAGGTGGGCGCAGCGCTGGATAAAGGCG
>JAIRMY010000115.1 GCA_031258335.1 Spirochaetaceae bacterium
CAAGCGCCTGTTCGCACGTCTCGCCTTCTTCAACCTTGCCTCCGGGAAATTCCCATTTTTCACCCATATACCCGCCGGAAACGCGGCGTCCCACGAAAAATTTTCCACCCTTAACGGCAATACCCGCGACTGAGGTTTTCATTGTTAAAAAATAACACAAATTTTTTATATTTGTAATGCCCGCCGGTGCGACTCCCACCGCGCTCACGTACCGCTACGCGGGTATGCGGCGCAGTCCGGAAGCCAGTGAACTCAGCGCAAGCAGCAGGGCAAGAATCGTAAAGAAGGAACCTCGCGGGGCCATGAAATTGTACATAGTATGGAAGGCGGCTGCGGTTGCGAAGCAAAAAAAACCGTTCATGGCCGCGCCGGGTGATTTCAGGGACAAGACCGCGGAGGCTGCCAACCCGCAGCGTAAACCGCAGGCGGCGTGGAGCAGGGCAGCGCCCAAACGCAGGATGCCTATCATCCCGCCGGACATTCCGTATGCCGCAAATGACAGCGTTTCGACCGCGGCAAACGCGAGTCCCGCAACCATGCCCGCCGCCGCAGGATGCGGCGGCGGTGTTTTGCCCTTGTTAAAGAAAGGCGCGTTAAACAGAAGGACGAGCGCCAAAAGTCGGCTGCCTTCTTCGATTAACGAGGTCCATATCAGTACCCCTGCCAGCGAAACACGCGCCGCGTCAAATTTAACCGCGGGCAGCGCGGTCTGCACGGCGGCGGCGAGCGCCAAAGACAGAATCCCTCCCGTAAGCGCAAGCAGAAAAGTTATCGCGCCCATGGTTCGTCTTAGCCAAAGCCACGTTATGGCAAGCGGCAACACGGCTAGCAGGATAGCAAGTCTCATAACTTGATTATAATCCGGCAATGCCTTTGAAGGGAGGGGGCGGGGACGGGTTAGGTCTCTGTTCTAAAACCTTTGGAAAAAACGTTTATGATTTTTTCGGCTTGTTCCGCGCGGGTAATATGGAATCTGGAAAGCACGGAACCGTCAATTTGTTCAAATACCGCGGCACCGCGTTCCATCTTGCAGAACATATTGGCGAGGTAAACCACGTCTACCAGCATACGGTACGTTTCCGGCGCGCTGCCCGGACTATGGTGAAAACGTATAGCCGCCACAAGATTTTCGGGGAAATTCCATTTTTCCGCGATAAGCGCGCCGACTTCAGCGTGATTCATCCCTCCCCTTATATCCTCAAGGGTAACGGAAGAAATATTTTTTGCTTCACAGAATTTTATTATTTTCTCGGTTAAATCAGGATTGATCGCCTGTAAAACTATCTTACCCATATCATGGAGTATGCCGCCGAGGTATACGTCTTCTATGGAGTGTTTGTCATGGTAAAAATTTTTTGCCAGATTGTACGCAAAAAAGGCGGTTTTGTAGCTGTGCTGCCAAAGGGTTTTTTTTTCTTCGGTATCATCGCCCAGTAATTTTTGCGTTCCGTATGAGTACAACAGATTCTTTATACCGGTCAATCCCAAAATCTTTACCGCCTCCGAAATCGAGTCTATTTTTTTTGTCGTCATATACTGCGCCGAATTTACAAGTTTTAGCATATCCGCCGTCATTGTCGGATCCATGGATATTTTAGCTGCAATATCCATCATTTCTGATTTTGGGTCGGACAGCATATCCTGCATCTTGATTATATTTTCCGGAAAATGCGGCAAATCGTTGATTTGGTCAACTATTACATTTGTTATGCCGCTAATATTTGTCAATACTGTCTGTTCAAGCGGAATGGTAAGCCGTGCTATTGTTTCGACGGGCGTACCGGTAATATCAAAACTATCCTCGTCCAAACTCATCTTTTTTAGCATCAGTACGAGAACAACAAGTCCCAGTCCCGCTCCTTCGCTGTCGTCCAGCACCTGCGAGAACGCGTCTTCCAGGCTGTTGTACTGTCTCGACCTCGCGATTTTTTCATGTATGCGAATCAATTCCATTTTTGACACTACAACATTGTTCCGTACTTCTATCTGTATAAAGTCCCTGCTGTACAGCATATTTACTTTTATGTAAAAGCCTTTGTCTTTTTGGAGTTTAAGGTAGTGCGGCATATTTTCAAACGTGTCCTTTTTGAAGCCACGCATGCCCTCTCTGTACTGCTCGGCGTCGTTAATATCCAGATTCTTTTCCGTAAAATATACCCGCTTGGTATTGGCTTTTTTCGCGTTTACCGCGAGTTCCAGAGTACAGTATTCAATGTAATCGCAGAGATTTTCATGCCCGGCGTATTTTAAGAACGAGGTCAGGACTTTGCCTATATACGCCTCCATTTCGTGGGAAAGCGTATAAGTGGTAATTGTTAAAGGAATCCCGTCCAGGACTGATTTTTTTATCTTTGCCTCGTCTACGACAAGGGTGTTTTCTTCAACCATGCCTACCTCCGTACTTTTTTAAAACGATTCTCCATATATTACCGCCTGATGACGAACTTATTCAAGCGGCTTGTGCCCCTTGGCAGCAATTCCGATTTCAACCGCTGCGAGCCGGCGTTCATTCGCGGACTCGTCCGCTGATTACGCGGATTTTCACGGATAAATATGCTATAAGCAGCGTTAATCTGCGGACCCGAAATCGTAATTGCTGATTCGCGCATTCGCACCCTTGACTCTTACACTCCGTTCATGTACAATGTTTCCCATCAGTCAGCATACTTAGGAGTGTAAACTATGACACCCCCCCCCCCCCCACAAACGGGTTTTTCTGTTTGCTGTTGCGCTCGCGATTCTCGCCTCCTGCGATAACGAAGTGATTAAAGAATGGTACAGTACCGACCTTGACAGCAATAGCGGTATAAGGGCTTACTATTTCATCGACCCTTTCGGCGTGGGCATCATCAGCCCGGAGGAAACCGGCGCGCTAGACGACCCTATCTCAATAGCCATCACCTACCCTCACGGGACAAACTTGCCGGTAAGCGACAGTAGTATAGAAGTCGTTTATGACGGCGTGTCGTATACGGCGAACTCGGGCTGGGAAGGCAAAAGCGACGGCATATACACCCGCAACTGCACTGTTACCGCCGAAAACGGGGATAAAAAGCACTACCATCTACGATGATTTATCGGTAGGCGCGGCTCTCACTGTCGAAAGCCGCCTTAACCGCTACTTCGCCCTCGACTTTCACGGCACCGTAGGGTCGCCGCTTTCAAAGCTCCGGTACATGGGAACTGACAACGTTTTCTTAAGTCTCGAAACGCTGGGATTCCTCCGCCTTTACCTGTTTTCACCCTTAGAAATGGATACGCCAAAAGGCATCGAAGCGTTCATAGGCGTAGGCGTCGGCATCATGGCCACAGTTAACACCACGGAAGCCTATAATTCACGCGGTTCGCTGGAACTCGCGGGAAAAATTGGCGTCCGCTTCCGCTTCGGAAAGCATTTTTACATAGAACCGTATATGCGGGGCGGCTATCCGTTCTTGGCCGGCGGCGGACTCGTTGCCGGCTTTCGTTTCCCCGCGGATAGTGTTGTCCCAACCACCCGCGGCGAAACAGAAATAACCCCGGCGGATAATACTGTCCAAACCGTCTATACCGAAACAGAAAAAACCGTGCCGGTTACGACATTGGTATACCGCGTCCCGGAATATGCGGAATACTTTTACATTGTCTTTCAGTCGGATTAAGAGGATTTCACTGGTCTCAGATATAAAATCGTCGATCAAAACATA
>JAIRMY010000135.1 GCA_031258335.1 Spirochaetaceae bacterium
CTGATAAGGGTTTCCTCTTCGGACTCTTCGAGCGTGGGTGTCTCGCCCGTGGTGCCTATAGGGACAAGTCCGTCTATGCCGCCAGCTATCTGGTAACGGACAAGGCGGCGAAATCCCTCGTAGTCAAGCACCCCACCCTCAGTCATAGGCGTAATAAGCGCGGTATACGCGCCCCTGAACGGTTTCATATAATCCTCTTACAGTATTCTACGTTAAATCCAACTCCAAAAAATTTCAACCGGCAAGCCGGTTCTAATGCGCTCCGCGCTAACATAACGAAGACAGCCTTCAGCCTCTGCGTTCAGGTTGAAAGGGGCGGTGGAGGTTTTGACTACCGTGTCATTCTCCTCTACCGAGCCAAAGGCTGTCGCCTTTGGAACTGACTTTTGCATACGCGGCTGACAACCGCTATCCCTCACCCGCCCTCTTGCAAAATCCGCTGTTCATTCCTCATTTCTCATTCCTCATTAAAACCGCGCCCGCTTATTAGAGCCGCTACCTTGACGTGGCGTTGTTTCTATGCAAAGATACGTTACTATACAAAGAAACGGAGGACTTTTTTATGATTCGGGAGGCGATAATCAAGGCGGTGAATCGTGAAGATTTGACTTATGAAACGTGTTACACCGTGATGGATGAGATTATGGGGGGCAAGGCATCGGAGATTCAGATGTCGGCTTTTTTGACGGCTATGGCGATGAAGGGTGAAACTATAGCGGAAATCACCGCAGCGGCTGCCGGGATGCGCAAGCACTGCGTACGTATACTGCATGATGCGGCGGAAAAACTGCCGTTCGATGTTCTGGAGATAGTCGGGACGGGAGGCGACCGCTCAAACTCGTTCAACATTTCGTCAACCGCGGCGCTGGTAATATCAGCCGCCGGGGTACCGGTGGCAAAGCACGGAAACCGCGCCGCTTCGAGTAAATCAGGCGCCGCCGACGTGTTCGAAGCGCTGGGCGTGAACATCACCGTCCCGCCGGAAACCAGCTTATCCCTATTGAAAACCATAGGTTTATGCTTTCTCTTTGCCCAAAACTACCATTTATCTATGAAATATGTCGCCCCTGTCCGCAAAGAACTAGGGATAAGGACGATTTTTAACATTTTAGGACCGCTTGCAAACCCCGCGGGCGCTAATATGCAGCTTTTGGGCGTCTATGAAGAAGGCTTAATAGAGCCTATGGCCTGTGTTCTGGCAAAACTCGGCGTAAAAGACGCCTTGGTCGTGTTCGGGCAGGACGGCCTCGATGAAATATCCATGAGCGCGCCGACAAATATATGCGAAGTTCGCTCAGGCGGCTTTGAATCATACGTGATTACACCTGAACAATTCGGTTTTACACGCTGCGGCAAAGAGGATATGCTGGGCGGCACTCCCGCCGAAAACGCAGCGATTACCCGCGCTATCCTCAACGGCGAGCGCGGGCCTAAACGAGATGCCGTAGTGTTGAACGCGGCGGCCGCCCTGTACATAGCTAGACCTTCCCTGCCTATAAGCGGCGCGGTAAAAATAGCCGAAGAGACTATAGACAGCGGCAAGGCACGGAGGCAGCTTGAAAAATTTATCATGCTGTCTAATGAGGGGCGGGACTCGTGATACTGAACGATATTGCCGCCGCCACGCAAAAAAGAGTGGAGCAGAGAAAACTGCTGCGCCCTCCGGCGCTCGTACAGGCCGAGGTGCACACAGCCTCAATCGCTCTGCCGGGGCATTCCATGGAGCCAGGGCGGCTATTTAAGGAAGCCCTTTCTACGCCGGAAATCTCATTTATATGCGAGATAAAACGCGCATCTCCGTCCAAAGGCCTCATAGCGCCGGACTTTCCCTACCTGCAAATTGCCAAAGAGTACGAAGATGCCGGGGCGGCGGCTGTTTCTGTGCTTACCGAGCCAGATTTTTTCATGGGGAGCGATGATTATCTCCGTGAAATAGCTGGAAAATCGTCTATTCCCATCCTGCGTAAAGATTTTACCATAGATTCATACCAAATTTACGAGGCAAGACTCCTCGGCGCTCATGCCGTACTGCTCATCTGCTCGCTTCTGGATGAAAAAACGCTTTCCCGCTTCATAGAAATTGTTAATGACATAAAACTTACCGCAATAGTCGAAACGCACAACGAGCGTGAGGTGAAGACCGCGCTTGACGCTGGGGCACGTATCATAGGGGTAAATAACCGCGACCTGGAAACCTTTGACGTTGACACATCGTTGAGCCTGCGTTTGCGGCCTCTAGTACCTTCTAACTTGATTTTTGTGGCGGAAAGCGGAATACAGAACGCGGACGATGTAAAGGCTCTGGCGGATGCCGGGGTCAATGCGGTTCTTATCGGCGAGGCGCTGATGCGTTCCGCCAATAAAAAGGCTTTTTTGGATACGCTCAGGTATAAAAGGTGACTGACACCTCCTGAGCCGGGTAACATCGGTATAGTCAACCATGCCGGAAATGTTATTCCGTATAATACGTACCGGACGGCAAAACAGCTTAAACGCTTGTATTGAATGCATCGCGCATTGAAACCCGCTGGGGGGCGCTAGCGCGGAGCGCCTTTAAACCCGCCGGCGCGTATGATTTTGATGTTTTTTAACGTGTAACGGCGGCCTGCCGGTAAACCGTTGGCAAAGGTGAGGTCAGTATAGCTTTCCTCGCCTTCAACTGTAACGAGGCTCTGTTGATACTCTAACAGTTTGGACTGCTCTTCTTTGTTTATAAACCATTCCCGCCCCTCGCCTGAGATGACGAGTTCCGGAAAGATGCCGCTTCCGACCAGCCGCACCCGTCCTGATGCCCGTACAAGCTGCGGGGCGGAGTCTCCGGCCGGGGGCTTGTCGTTTGGTTCTACCGTTTTAGTTTCAGACACTTGCCCTGTTTCTTTTTGATTTTTGCCAAGTCCGTACACAAGCACGGCGGAGCAGAGCAGCACGGACAAGAGCCAAACCGCGCGCGCCGGACTATTCACCGCGCACCTTCACGTTAAGCGCGGAATTTTTAAGCGCGGACGCGCCGACAGCGGGCCCGTTACGGGCAAGCATATCACGCGCGTCTATCCGCACAGGACGGTCAGCCCCGGCGATGCTTAGGCTAAGGTTGTTTTCGGCGGAAGATTCCGGCGCCGCTGTGCCTGTAAGGTGTCCTGTTTCTTCCAGCGAGTCCAATTCGCCGGTTTCCGTGTAATTGACGGTATCGCGTTGTAGGTAAGAAGCGCCCCGCCTGTGTATGTATATGTAGGACTGCTATTTACAATGCCGTCATTTGTAAGTCCGGCGTATTTGATATTTGCACCGGAACCGGATGTATAAGACGCTGTATTGCCATTGGAGGTAGTGAGGCTGTACGCCGCCTCGCCGGGCAGCAACTGTAGGCTTGTAGTCCCCGCCGGCGCGGTCTTCGCCTTGACTGTTTTTAGACTCGCATCGTTGTTATACCCGTATTTACCGCTACCCGCGTTTATGTAGTTAGCCGCGAGCCACGGCTCAAAAAGGTCTTTCCATGTAGTACTGTTTAGCCACGATATATTTTTTTCCGCCGCCGCCGTTACCGCCTGATAATCAGGGTATTGCGACGCGATAATATCTTTGTAAATATCGTTCGCCTGCCCTTCACTCTGTACGCGCAGCCATTGAAAAAACAGATACACCGTGGCGTAGTCGTCCAGAATGGAGGCGTCGTTATGGTTACCCCACACAAAAAAATTATTTCCCAATGCTATAGTTTTCACCGGGTCTTGGTTGAACCATTCGTACCTTTCTTGCACATGATCCCCACGGTAAATATACTCAGCCGCGCTGGAAAGCCCCTCGTCTATCCATGTGTCCATCAGATAAATGTTTTCACCACTGGAGCGTTTCAGTATGCTCGTTGTAAAGTTCATGAGATGCTGCATCTCGTGAGCCAGAGTCTGATACGATTCCTCGCCGCCCGGCTCCGCCGGGTAGGTATCGAGATATATCATATCCGCCTCGTTGGAATGATAACTAGGATTGTTGTCTTCTAAAAAATTCACCGCAGAGAAATAGCCGGCGGTATAACTGCCATTTTGCGGCGTGAAACCATCTTTAATATCCAGCAACAGTATGGAGAGTTTACCGTCCCCGTCAACAAGCAAATCAGCCAGTTCCATTATGTTTTCGACATAAATATTTTCACCAACTTCTGTTTTTTGTTCTATGATGCTGAAAGCGTCTATCATTTTGGGATAAATTTTAGTGTCATACTCATCGGCTATTTTTTGGGCGGTGGCGGAATCGCAGTACCGCCCTGACGCTTGTTCCACCCAGATTTTACAGCGCTCGCCTTCCGCCAAAAGATCCGCTTTAAACGAGTAAAAAGCGCTGTTTGTAAGGTTTTGCGCCCAAAAAGTTTTCGTAGGCAACGCAGGCGTACTTTTGCCGCCGTCAACTTCCGCGGCACAAGCGGCAAGCACAACAAGTATCAGAATACCGGCGAGGAATTTAAGGGCGGGCTTTCTTTTTTTTGTACGCATAACCCCTCCTTCTATTGGGCCTTCCTGGACTTGAACCAGGGAC
>JAIRMY010000137.1 GCA_031258335.1 Spirochaetaceae bacterium
GTCCAAGCCCCCGTATCAACCAGCGCGTTGACCGTTATCTGACGCGCCTCGCTTTCGGGGATAAGCCCGTCGCTTGCCTTCGCCATGTCAAGAATATTGATCAGCGTAATTTCCGTATATACTTCACTCATAAATGCCTCCAAGTGTTTTCAGATACGCACGCGCCGCCAAGCGGGTGGATTCAAACGCCAGCTTCTCCAGCCGTACTTCGTCATACTTTATAAATTCAACGCCGGATATTTCGCTCTGTTGTAAGTTAAATGATTCTTCTGTTAAACCGTCGTCTATACGCGCCGTAAAGTAAAAGTCGCAGGTATTGTAGACAATATTTTTGTAAGGGTATACATTTGGGAAAGACGCGAACAGAACCAGCGAGCCGCGCTCCGGCGTCCAGCCGAGTTCCTCGCGGCATTCACGGATAAGCCCTTCGACAGCGCCTTCGCGGGGGTTTACGAAACCGCCGGGCAGATCGAGCTTGCCGGCGGCGGGCTCCTTGCCGCGTCTAGTAAACAGGATGCATCCGCCTGTATCGGCAATCAGCGCCGTCGCCGCCGCTGTATTGTGGTAGTAAACAAAACCGCAGTCGGGACAGCGGAAAACACGATTATCCATGAAGCGTATTTTTTTTGAGGCGCAGGACGGACAATAGCGAAACATGATAAATGCTAGCAAAATTATAGTCAAAGGGGAAGCGTATGGTATCAGAACGTAAAATCAGGGTACGGACTTATGAAAGCGACAGCTATGGACATGTCAACAACGCCTGCTATCTTAACTACCTTGAATACGGGCGTTTTGAATTTTTACGCGACATAGGTTTTGACTACCAGAGAATGTTAAAACGCGGTTACGGGGTTTACGTCGCCCGCGTGGAGATCAATTACAAACGCCCCGCGCTCATGGATGACGAAATAGTGATTCAATCATGGCCGGTAAAAAAAGGCGCTGTCAGCGGCGTAATCGCTCAAAAAATCGTACGCGGGGGCGATATTATCGTAGAAGCAAAGGTTACATGGGCATTCGTTGACTCAAAGGGCGTACCGTCAAAACTGCCAAAAGAATTGGATACACCGCTGCTGGGCCCAGAATCCGCTTAAGCCAGTCTGCCGGCGGGTTTACGTATCGCGTTCACTACGAAAGAAGCGATTTGCATATTTATCAACGTATACGATGCCATCTTCGGCTATTTCCGAGTAAACTGTTTCGCTTAGTTTGGGAGGTTTACGGGGGCGTGGGATATGCGTAAACCCGCTGGCGGGAGGGCTTGGGCTAGGTCGGCGATTAGATCGTCAACGTTTTCTATGCCTATGGAGAGGCGGAGCAGTTTATCGCTTACCCCGGCGGCGGTGCGCATGGCTTCGGGTATGGCGCTGTGCGTTTGGACTACGGGGTAGGTGATAAGCGAATCCACGCCGCCTAAACTTTCCGCAAACATAATCAGCGAAACTCTTTTTAGTACCTGTGGAATCTGGGAGGCATCCTTCATGTAAAAAGAAATCATGCCACCTGAACCCCGTGACTGGTTTTGTGAAAGCCCGTACTGCGGATGGTCAGGGAAACCTATCCAAAAGACTCTTTCGACGGCGGGATGTCCGCGGAGCCAGCCGGCGATGATTTCGGCGTTGATGGCGGCCTTGTCCATCCTCAAGGCAAGCGTCTTGAGGCCGCGCAGTGTAAGCCATGCGTCAAATGGGGCGAGGGCTGCGCCCTCGCTCATCTGGGCATCCCGCAACCGGACTTCGGCCTCGTCGTTGGAATGGACTATGAAGCCTGAAAGAGCGTCGTGATGTCCTCCGAGGTACTTAGTCCCGCTGTGAATCACAAAATCGGCGCCAAAATCGAGCGGATTCTGGAACCAGGGGGTTAAAAAAGTGTTATCCACTATCAAAAAACCGCCTTTTTCGTGGATAAAATCGGCGCTCCGGCGTATATCCGTCACCTTCATCATGGGATTCGATGGCGTTTCTATGAAAAGCGCCTTTGTTTGCGGGGAACAATTCTTGTTTATCTGTTCAAAATCACTGGTGTCCGCCCATGTGAATGAAAAACCATACTTTGAATAGTATCCGTTGAAGAGGCGGTATGTGCCGCCGTACAGATCCGCGGAAACTATGATGTTGTCGCCCGGTTTGAACAGCTTGATTAACGATGAGATTGCCCCCATGCCGCTGGAAAACGCGAGTCCGTACTTGCCGTGTTCCGCGAGGGCGAGCCGTTTTTCCAACACGGAGCGCGTCGGGTTCAACGCGCGCGAATAGTCGTACCCTGTCGATTCGCCTAGCCCCGGATGCCTGAACGTCGCGCTCTGGTATATGGGCGTACTTACCGCGCCCGTAACCGGGTCGAAAGAAGCGCCTCCGTGTAAAAAGACTGTTTCAGCTTTCATGTTTTTCCTCTTTTCTAACAATGTTGACATTGCGCCCTAGGACAGAGCCGCATCGAAATCACGGATTAAGTCATCCGGATCTTCCAGACCGGCGGAAATCCGTATCAGCGTGGGGCTGACTCCTAGTCTGTCCCGCAGGGCGGCGGGGAGAGCGGCGTGGCTCATCCTTACGGGGTACGAGGCTATAGTTTCCACGCCTCCGAGACTGACGGCGGGGGCGGCGAGCCGTGTCCTGCCGAGGAAGGCGCGCGCCTGCTCGACTGTCTTTGTCTTGAACGACAGCACCGCTCCCGGCCCCGCCGCCTGCGCCGTGTGAATCTCCCTCCCCGGATGATGCGGAAGTCCGGGGTAGTAGACCGCCTCTACATTCCTATGCTGGGAAAAAAACTCGGCAAGATGCGCCGCCGTGGCCTGCTGCGCTTCGAGCCTAACCTTGAGCGTCTTGAGTCCCCGCGCCACGAGGAAGGAGTCCCAGGGACCCAGCACCGCGCCGAAACTGTTCTGGACGGCGTGTACCTGTCTGCCTAGTTCCTGAGTCTTTGTTACCGCGATGCCGGCAAGCACGTCGCTGTGCCCGCCCAAAAATTTTGTCGCCGAATGTACCACTATGTCCGCGCCGAGTTCCAAGGGGCGCTGTAAAAACGGCGTCATAAACGTGTTATCTATGATAGTGATTAGCCCCGCCTCTTGCGCGGCGGCGCAAGAGGCGCGTATGTCTGTTATCTTTAACAGCGGGTTGGACGGGGTCTCGATGAAGAGAGCTTTTGTTTCCGGTCTCAGGGCGGCGCGTACAGTATCCGGCGTTACCGTTTCCAGTGCGGTATGTTCCAG
>JAIRMY010000177.1 GCA_031258335.1 Spirochaetaceae bacterium
TTTACGGTGCAGAGTCTTGCGGCCTATGTTCAAGACTTTTGCCGCAACGCTTTTGTTGCCTTTATGCGCCGCCAACGTTTCACGGATTATCATCTCCTCCGCTTTGACCAGCGGGGTGCCGGAGGGTATTCGTATCCAGCCGCTTTCCGTAGCACTGCGTATGGTAGGAGGTAAATCCTCTTCGGTGATGAGGCGGTTCTTGCACATGACTACGGCGCTTTCCACGCAGTTCCGTAGTTCCCGTATATTGCCCGGCCAATCGTAGTTAAACAGGCATGAACGCGCTTTTTCATCTATGCCCGCTATACGCTTGCCGTTTTCCTCCGAAAATTTTTTTATGAAGGCGTTTATCAACAGCGGTATATCGTCTTTACGTTCACGCAGCGGCGGCACTAAAATTGTAACGACATTCAGGCGGTAGTACAGGTCTTCACGAAACGTTTTTTTTTCTATTTCTTGCTTTAGATCCTTGTTTGTAGCGGCGACAAGCCTTATATCCACTTCTATAGTTTCTTCGCCGCCTACACGTTCAAACTGTTTTTCCTGTAAGACACGGAGCAATTTGATCTGAATGTTTTGGTCAATTTCTCCGATTTCATCGAGAAAAAGAGTCCCTTCATTGGCAAGCTCGAATTTACCCCTCCGGCGCATCGCCGCGCCGGTAAACGCCCCTTTTTCGTGTCCAAAGAGTTCGCTTTCCAAAATACTTTCCGCGAGGGCGGCGCAGTGTACTTTTATAAACGGCTTATCCTTGCGAGGCGACAACCTGTGTATGGCATCCGCTATCAACTCTTTGCCCACTCCCGATTCGCCTGTTATCAGAATTGAGGCTTTGCTCGGCGCGACATGTTCAATAATATCAAACACGCGACGTATGGGTTCACTGTTACCGATTATCGCGTTATTTATACGCTGGCGCTCAAACTCTTCCTCTAACTGTTCATGCTCAAGCCGCCGGACGCGGTTACCGAGGGCGCGTTTAACGAGTATGGAAAGACGGTCTATATCAACAGGTTTTGTAAGAAAATCCCATGCCCCATTACGCATCGCTTCCACCGCGTCTTTTACTGTTCCATGACCGGTAAGGATTATGACCGGTACTCCCGGCGATTCGCTTTTTATCCGTTTCAAAAGCTCCTCGCCGTTCATCTTGGGCATCTTCAAATCTATGATTGCAAGATCTATGTCTCCCCGCTGATAGCGCCTCCAAGCCGCCTCTCCGTCTTCGGCTATGACTACGTCGTATCCGTCTGTCTCAAGAGAATCGGCAAGCCCTTCGCGTATGCCTTTTTCATCGTCTGTAATCAAAATTTTAAATTTCATACAAAATTACTTACTTAGTTATCGGCAAAATAATATTAAAAAATTCCAAATTTACAGGCCGCATTCGTCCAGCAATTTTTTGTCGTTGATGATGTCTGTAACCGGGCCGTCGGCGCGTATCCAACCTTTGTACAGGAGGATGCAGCGGTTACAGAGGGCTTGCGCCAAGGTAAAGTCGTGCGTCGTGATAATGTACGCTTCGCTGAGCGTTTCAAGGACGGAGATGAGGCGGCGGCGGGCGCGTGGGTCGAGGTATGCCGAGGGTTCGTCCATCAGCAACATACGCGGTTCCATGACAAGGATGCCGGCAAGCGCGGCAAGCCGCTTTTCACCGCCGGACAGCTTATGCGGCATCCTGTTTTTTAGATGAAGGATTTCCAATTTTTCCAGTATCCTATCCGCCGCTTCCGCTATGCTGTCTTCATCCGCTGAATTTCCGTCATTTTCCGCATAGTTCCGTGGGCCGAATACCACGTCATCGTACACAGTCGGCATAAAAAGCTGGTCGTCCGGGTCCTGAAACATGAGTCCAAGTTTGCGCCTCACCAAAGGCAGGTTCTTTTTCTCTAAAAGTACGCCGTCAACCTCGATTTTTCCGGAGTCAGCCTGTAAAATTCCTAAAAGCGAGAGCAATAACGTGGACTTCCCCGCCCCGTTTGCCCCCAAAAGGGCTATTCTTTCACCGTCATTCACTGAAAACGACACATCTTCGAGCACATACCCTTCGCCGGAACCCGGGTACAGCACTGAAAGACCGGAAACTTTTAACAACATGGCGATTCCCCAACGCCATTATCGTTTAATTTTGAAATATGAACAAGCCCTGTGGTCTTTAATAATCGGCTCATTTCGGGGCTAAAAGCCCCTTCATTCGGGTACATCAAGCAAAACGCCGCAACAGCCAACTTCATGCGCTCAAGGCTAATTTTCCAGAATAACAATCTCGACGCGGCGGTTTTTTTTGCGACCGGACTC
Source organism: Spirochaetaceae bacterium (assembly GCA_031258335.1). Taxonomy (GTDB): domain Bacteria; phylum Spirochaetota; class Spirochaetia; order Treponematales; family Breznakiellaceae; genus JAIRMY01. The sequence goes on from JAIRMY010000177.1 coordinate 2,299, forward strand.
GGTGCTGTTGCTCGCTATGGGTTTTTGGGCGCCGTAGCCGTGCGCCATGACGCGGTCTGAGGGACGCACCCCGGTTTCAATGAGGTAGGCGGCTATGGCGGAGGCTCGTTCCTGTGAAAGTTGCAATCTGGAGGTTTCAGTGCCGCCGGCGCGTGCCGCGTGCCCGCCTATCATTATGTCACGGTCAGGGTATTTACGCAAAAGTTCGCCTATCTTTTCTAGCTTTTTTTCTTCACCCGGCAGAAGAATCGCTGTATCCGGCTCGAACAAGATGTCTTCCAAGTTGATTTTTACCCCTTCATCTACGACATGAACATCAGCATCCTGTATGCCTTCAATAGAAAGTCCGGTTTTTATCTCATCAGCGATTGCCGTCTTGTCCATTTCAGGGGATTCTATGATTTCTGCCTCGGCCTTGCCGTTGAATTCATAAACATTGCCGTCCGGCATCGTAAATTTCAGCTTAAAATCTTCTTCCGCTCCCGCCGGCTGTCCCAATTTGTTGTCCCAATACACTATCTGAAACGATTCACCCTCTGTACGGAGCGGGAGAAGCCCGGAAGTCTTTCCGCTTTCCAGCGGAAGGCTGGTAAAATCTGTTTTGTGAGCTATGCTGTACGAGATTTCTATCGCCGCATACTCCCTGCCCCGCCATTCCCGTGTTCCAAGAAATGTATAGTGAGCGGTAAACGGCAGCCTGTACAGTTCGTCCACGTTGAAAGCCGGCCCCAGATCGTGCGCTTCG
>JAIRMY010000195.1 GCA_031258335.1 Spirochaetaceae bacterium
TTATCCCGCTGTTTTTCCTTTCGGGCATGGAAGGGCGAATGCTTAAACCTTTGGGGATTACATATATAATACGAATTCCGCGTCGGCGGGAACGAGAATATCACTCAGGGTAGCCTTGGAGACCTCCGCACCCCTGCCCCTGAGGAAGCCGGCAAAGAGTATCTCCCAGACCCCCTGAGGAAGCGGGGCGGTGGCGGCGTATATCACCGCCGGATCGCAGCCCAGCGCGACCGCTACAGGCATACGCTCACCGCGTTTCCGGTACTTATCAAAGAAATAAGCCCCGTCCTTGTGGAGATGCCAGTGCATACCCGCAGTGTGCTTGTCGTACACCTGCATACGGTACATCCCGATGTTCCGCCCGCCCGTTTCCGGGTCTTCGGTACAAACCAGGGGAAGGGTAAGGAAGGGACCCTCGTCTTCGGGCCAGCAGGTGAGAACAGGCAGGCTGTCGAAGCCCGCGTCGTCATCGACCACTTCCTGACAGAGGGGATGGGATTTTTTCCGGGGTATGAGGCTCAAGGCCACAGGCAGCTTTGGGATGGCCTGGGGTATGGTAGTAAATGGGTTGAAATCCCTCGCCGCCGACCATGCCCAGTCTATAATATCGCTGATCTCCTGAGCCTTGGCATCAAGGCTTTCGGCGTTCAGAGCCATGGCCATACGCCGCTCGCTGCCCATAAGGTTGATAGCCAGAGGGTAGGCGGAGCCCCTCACCTGTTCAAAGAGGAGGGCAGGCCCCCCTTCCTTCATTATACGCCCGGCAATGGCGGAAATCTCCAGATGAGGATCTACCGGAACGGCTATACGCTTGAGTTCCCCCGCTTTTTCCAGAACGGCGATGAAATCCTGTAAATTTTGATAGGCCATAAGGACACTATACGAAAATAGGGAAACGCGGGAAAGCCCCCTCGGATTCCCTATTCAGTCAGAGAGTATACGATAACTTTCATCGCTGAGAATAAAGCCGGTTTCCCCAGAGAGGCGTATGCTTTTATCCTCGAAAACAAAGACCGCCCCTACCCCTTCCAGAGATTCAACAAGAGCCTTGCCTCGCTCGTAGCCCAGAACAAACGCTGAGGTAGAAAGGGCGTCGGCGTCAACTGAACGGCTGGTAACTATGCTGACGGATAAGAGTCCGTTCCGCACCGGGTAACCGTAGTCGGGAGAAAGTATGTGGTGGTAGCGCGTCCCGCCGGTTTCAAAAAAGCGCTCGTACACCCCGGAGGTAACCACCGTTTGATCCCGGATTTCCACTATCCCTATATACGCCCCCCGGCTGTCCAGGGGGTCTTGAATTCCCACTCTCCAGGGGCTCCCGTCCCGTTTTTCGCCGTAGACGAGAATATTCCCGCCCAGGTCTATGAGCGCCCGTTGTATACGGTTTTTTTTGAGTATACGCCACGCCTCGTCCGCGGCGTAACCCTTGGCGATTGCCCCCAAATCCAGAGCCATGCCGGGCTTCTTCAAAAAAACGGTGAGTCTTTCCCTGTCAAGTTCTATGTCCCGCCAGTTTACCAGAGGCAGAACCGCTTCAATTTCTTCCTGGGAGGGAAGCCGGGGATGGTCCCCGCCTATACCCCAGAGGGAAACCAGCGGCCCCACTGTGGGGTCAAAGGCCCCGCCGGAAAGTTCCGCGTACAGTACAGCGAGTTCTATCACCTCGAAGACATCGGGGTGAACCGCCACAGGCTCTATCCCCGCATTGGCGTTGATGTTGCCCAGTTCCGTTCCGGGCAAGGTAACGCTCATCCTGCCTTCTATTTCCCTGAGCCTGTCAAATATTTCATGGTAAACCTCGTTCCTCCCCTGTTCGTAGAGGTTGACGGCACAAACTGTCCCCAGTACAAACTCCGATTGGGAAGGAAACCCCTCCCGACACCCTACTAGGGTGGTTCCGGTCAGGGCGATAAGGGCGCAAAACAATGGGACTTTCAACATAATTCCCGATAATTTTGCCTTAATTATTCTTGTCCGTCCACCGTGTCGCGGACGAGAGTTGCTTCGCACCCCCCAATCTCTTGCAAGACAACCCGCTTCTATCAGATTTAGTTGTTTCCATGGCTTTCTTTTGCTCGCCTATCCGCTTGCCATCCTGCCGGGTGCCCTGCATACCCAGCTTGTAGTCCTGCCCTTCGATTATTCCGCGTGAATAGTCAACCGCCGCCCGGCATTATATAACAGCAGCGTCCCAGCTTTTCCATCCATTCATGGTTTGAGAAATAGTTTTCTTTGCCGTTGCATATCCACAAGAGTTTTCGGGCGGCGCGGGGCGGCACGGTAGGAACGGCGGCAAAGCCGTCTGTAAAAATGATTAGCCCGTCGTAGTGCGCGGCGTTGTCAGAAAAATAGTCTATCAGGGGCTGGTAGTTTGTGCCGCCGCGTCCGTGTATCACGATGGACAGTCGGGCTTTTTTGAGCGGGAGCGGCTCCGTTTTCAGTTCCGAATCAAACTGTACCGCGTCGAGCGCCTCAATGCCGTACCTGAAAAAACGGTTTACGCAGGAATAGAACAGCGAGATGTCCTCTTTTTCTATAGAGCCCGAAACATCGATTCCCGCCAAAATACGTGTAGTAAACGCATACTTCTGTCCCATGTACATGAAACCCCAGCGCCGGCTCGGTTTGAAGCGCGTAGGAACCTTTTTTTCCGCGATAACGGTACGCCTAAACCCGCTTAACACGGCTCGCCAGTCAAGTTCCGGTTTCTGCGCGGCGCGTATCTCCTCGATCAAAGCCCCCGGCAATCTGCCCCAAAAGGCGTTTTGTTCGGCTTGACGCACGATTTCGTTAAGTTTTTCGTTTATAAATTCATCATTTCCCCAAAGCGCCGCCCCCCAAAGCGCCGCGTTTTCTAAAACATCATCCCTAGCGCCTCTCCGATCAGTCGCGGCGCCTCGCATCTCCTCATCGGATACCGCCATGACGCCGCCGCCTTCCTCTCCGCCTGAATCATCAAGCCTTTTTATAAGCGCGTACTCACGGTAATAAAATTCAAAACTTTTTTTCCGGTGTCCGGCATCGTTCCAAAAATCTTTCGAGCAAAACTTAAGTTCCGGAAAGCTGTAATGCTCATTCAGAACAATATTGCTTGCGATGTACGATATTTCCGCGTCGTTTGACGGACTCTTTCTGTACGGGTGGCGGAGCAGTATACGAACAAGTTCCGCCTTTAACGCTTCTTCCAGGCGGATGTCGTTACGTTCCGCCGCCCAAAGCGGATTGTATTCTATGCGCCCCTGCCCGCAGCGTATACTGTAGGTACCCGCATTTTCCAGCAGTTTATGCGATACAAGAGTTAAAAACAAAAGCGGTTCCGTGATGAACCACTTTTCAGAAATCGCCTTAATCCGTTCCGCCGCGTTTGCCATACTACAGTTTTATATTTTTTACAAAGTCTATCACCGTCTCGAAAATATACGATGAATATGAAAGGACGGCCACCTTTGTTTTTGGGTAAAGATTTCCTTCGAAAACAGTCGCCCAGTGGGCAATCGCCTCGCCGCGTCCTGTGTCGTTTAACCACCTGATATACTTTTCCAGATTCGCTGTATATTTTTTTATCATTTCCTGATTTTCTTCCAGTTCTATCACGCGGAAAAATCCTTCGTTCAAATCTGACAATTCGTGTAGGCTCAATTCCTCCAAACCGTTTTTACATTCGTCAAAGCCGCTCAGAATCACAGAGGGACTCACGCCGGAATTTTCTTTTAAGAAATTTGAAAAGCGCAACGCCGCCTTGACTCCGGTGATCCCGGCAATGAGTTTTTCCAGAGTCCCATCTATCGAATCTTCTGTTTTTATAATTTCAGAAACACGTTCCCACGAGCGCCTGTCTGCCGTTTTGTTAAGGCCGCCGTCAGTAGATATTTCACCGTCAAGGCAGTCCGAATTCTTTTCGATAAACGAAATGATTCTTGGATCTATGCCGTTTGACGCGGCCCAGAGCAGCCATTCCGGCGCGCTTGGTGAAAAATAGTAAACGTTAAAACGCGATACAAGAGCGGGGTCCAAATCCGTCAACTGG
>JAIRMY010000141.1 GCA_031258335.1 Spirochaetaceae bacterium
CTATCAGGTACGGATCGAATGTACGGATACCGGTGTGCAGGGGCATACGGTACGCATACTGCCGAAACATCCGGCGCTGATACATCCGTACCGTTCCGGGTTCATAAAATGGGCGTAAAAAAACAAAACCCAGTAAATTACCGTTATTTAGACCTGATAATGGCTTTTTTCGTGATGGCACTGATATTAAGCAATGTCGCGTCCTCGGCGAAAATTGTCGATTTAGGTTTTTCTATATTCGGCCTGCCGCTTGCCTTTGACGGCGGCACGCTTCTGTTTCCACTCTCCTACGTGGTGGGCGATATTTTGACGGAAGTTTACGGCTTTAAGGCATCGCGGCGGGTAATATGGGCGGGTTTTTGCGCCTTGGTTTTATGTTCCGCCGTATTCTTTTTGCTGCGCCGCCTCCCCGCGGATTCGGCGTGGGAGGCGTATGCGGGAAGCGCAGCCTATGACGCTATACTCGGGGGGATGAGTACGGGCGGAATAGCGCTTGCAAGCCTTGCCGGTTACTTTGCAGGGGAATTCTCAAACTCCGTGTTGCTTTCACGGTTAAAAATCGTGATGAAGGGGAGGCTGCTCTTTGTCCGCACCATAACCAGCACCCTGCTCGGCGAATTGCTTGACAGCGTTATATTTGTTTTCATAGCGAGCGCCGCCGGGGTGTTTGGCTGGGAGCTTTTTCTTTCCCTTGTCGTAACAAACTACATTCTAAAATGCCTGATTGAGGCGTTTATGACGCCTGTTACCTACCTCGCCGTCTGGAGGCTGAAAAAAGCGGAACGCGCCGATGTGTACGACAACGGCGTGATTTACAACCCTTTCGCGGCGTAAATACCGAATGGAAACTTCTTACTCCGGTGTAAAGGCGCTAGTCATGGGGCTGGGTCTGCACGGCGGCGGGCTGGGGGCGGCCTGTTTTTTGGCGCGGCGCGGGGCGGAACTTACCGTTACAGACCTCCGCGATGAGTCCGTGCTGCGCCCGTCAATCGAAGCGCTCGATGGTTTTATCGCGGGGATAAACGCGAAACCCGTGAGGTATGTGCTTGGGCGGCACGATAAAAAAGATTTTTCCCGCGCCGGCATTGTGATTAAGAATCCGGGTGTGCCGCCCGATTCCCCTTATCTCCGCGCCACGCGGCTCGTGGAAACTGATATTTCGCTGTTTTTGAAACATAACCCGGCAAAACTTACCGCGGTAACCGGTTCCAAAGGTAAATCCTTTACCGCGTCCGCGATACATTTTCTGTTTCAGGAGGCCTGTATGTCCGGTAAAATCCAGGGCAGGGCCTTCCTTGGCGGGAACATCACGGTTTCACCGTTGACATTTCTCGATGAACTGACCCCGGCAGACGAAGTTGTACTTGAACTGTCCAGTTGGCAGCTCGGCGATCTGCCGCCCGGACTCCTAAAACCGCGCTCCGCCGTGCTTACCGCGATAATGAGCGACCATCTTGACCGGTACGGCGCTATGGAAGCGTACGTCAAAGACAAACGTGTTATCTACGAGGCGCAGGATAGAGACGATGCGACTATCGCGGGCGATGACTCGTGGGGAAAGAGCTTTTTGCGTGAGTCGAAAGGGCGCGTTTACTGTTATCGGCGTGAAGCGCCGTCTTCCGCGGAGGGCTTTGACATACCCGGCGCTTTTTTTGACAAAACAAGCGGCGCTTGTTTTGTCCGCGGCCCGGTCGGCTGTATTCCGTTTGGGGAGAAAGCCGAAATAGCGCCGGCTCTTGTCCGCGTTCCCGGACTCCATCAAAAGATAAATCTCATGGCGGCGGCGCTTGCCGCGCTTGAAAGGGGGCTTGCGCCGGAATTCATAAGCGAATGTACAGGCAGGTTCCCCGGCATAGAACACCGTATGGAGTTCTTTTGCGAAAATAACGGAGCGCGTTTCTACAACGATACGGCGGCGACCATACCCGAAGCCGCCTGCGCCGCGATCAAGGCGCTGGGTTCTCCGGTTGTCGTTACTGGCGGCACGGACAAGAACCTTGACTTTTCGCCGCTCGCGGACGCGCTTTTGGACGCGGCGGCTGTGATCCTGCTTGACGGGACGGGAAGTGATAAACTTATTCCGATGCTTGAAGAGAGACATATCCCGTGGAGCGGACCCTTCGATAACATAGACGAAGCGGCAAGCGCGGCGTGTAGGGCGGCATTGCCGGGCGGCGCTGTAATCCTGTCGCCGGGCTGCGCGTCTTTCGGTATGTTCAATGACGAATTCGACCGTGGACGCAAATGGAAAGCGGCGGTCCGCGAATTAACGCAAATTAAAGCGAATAATGAAACATGGTCCGCTGATTACGCGGATTTTCGCTGATTTTTTCATTCCCGCGTTAATCCGTGGACTTTGTCATGTTTTTAAAATCCACGTTGATCTTTTCGATTCTGGAAAGCGTAATCTCGCGGATAAGTTTGGCGCAGTCGGCGCGGGCGTCGCGGAGTTTTAGCCTGTGGGCAAGAACCGGTACGGCAAGGACGGTAATGTCTTCGTCGGTTACGAAGCCGCGCCCCCGTATGAACGCAAAGGCTCTTGACGCGGCAAGGAAGTGGAGGGCTGCCCGCGGCGAAGCGCCAAGTGATACGCTCTTGTGAGCGCGGGTTTCACGGACTATGTCGGCTATCGTTTCTTTAAGGGCGTGATGGCAAAAAACACGCCGCGCCTCGCCGCAGGCCGCAAGAAAATCGTCAACGGAGAGCGCCGGCGTAAGCTCACGCAGCGCCGTCTCGGAAGGCTTATCGCTCAACAACGCGATTTCAGCATCGCGGCTTGGGTAACCAAGGGAAAGCCGCAGCATGAAACGGTCAAGCTGGGCGGCGGGCAGCGGGAAAGTGCCTTCGCTTTCGACAGGGTTTTGGGTGGCGATGACAAAAAAAGGAGACCTCGTCTTGTGGCTTTTTGTACCTATCGTAACCTG
>JAIRMY010000242.1 GCA_031258335.1 Spirochaetaceae bacterium
CCGAAAAAGGCTTGAAGATGGAGAGGGTATGCTGTTTATCTATGAACGCGATCAGATACTTTCGTTTTGGATGAAGAACACACTCATCCCGCTGTCAATCGCGTTTATTAGCAGCGACGGGCACATACTTGAAATCAGGGATATGAGTCCGCAAAGCCTTAGTCCGGTAAAATCGAGCCGCTCGGCGCGTTTCGCGCTGGAAGTTCCGCAGAACTGGTTTACCCGGGCAAACATAACTCCGGGCTGCGTCGTACAGTTTCAATAACGCAGCGCCGTTAGTCGAACACGGAGGAAAAGACACGGTTAAGCGCCGTGATAAAAAGTTCTTCGCCGTGATAGACATCCCTGTCTATGAAGACACGGACAACGCGGAGGGTTCTGGCGCAAGTCTCCGTAGTTTCACCGGAAAAAAAACTCATACTCTCGTTGAACGGGCAGTTTCGGCCCCGTATAAAGAGTCCGGTTTCAAACGAAAACGGTTCAGGCACGTCAATAATCAGAGCCGCCGGATCAATCTTTCTCCCTGTTTCCAAAAAAAGGGCGCGGGCAAGTTTTTTTTCATAGACCGGGCGCTTGATTATATCGTTAAGCCCCTGTTGCGCGGCGCCGCCTAACCCGTAGAACGGAAATTCGGCGGCAAGGGCAAACATCTGCCCCTCGTAAGCGCGCGCACCAATGGCGAACAAGGGATGCCCGTGTTCCAGCATCCGCGTCATCAGGCTAAAAAGCCCCATATCACTGAGATTGTACAGATCCCCGGCGGATAAAAAACCTTCGATGAGTCCATCGAGCAACGGTTTTTTGACCATTGCGGTTGCGCATCGCACAGAACGATGCCAGTAAACTGAGCGGTACATCATGTACTTTGAAAAAAGTATGGATTCCATACCCGGAATACCCCGTTCATCTATGTCCACGCCCCTTTCTGGATGGGGATAGAGCATGGAAAAGATAAAATCTATGTCTTGAGTGCCGTAGGGAACGCCGCAATAGCGGGCATCGCGGTTTAGATAGTCAAGTTTGTCGGGGTCAAGGCTGCCGGAAAGCAGTTTCCGGTAAAAAAGTATTTCGCTGTCGCCTTTAGCGTCTATTGTCGGATCAACTATGGCCGCGGTAACGCAGGGGTCGCCTCCCGCGCTCGCGATGATAGACGCCACAGGTTCGGCGCGTATAAGACGGCCTGAAAGTTCCTCGTGCGGGGCAAGCGGCAGTTCTTTCAGGGAGTGAGCGTAGGGAAAATGCCCGGCATCATGCAGAAGCGCCGCGCAAAGCATGGAACGTATGCCGCGAAACGAAAGCCATTCCGCCGCCCCTCTGTCGCAGAGTACCGAGAGCATACGCCGCGTCAGATGGTAAACGCCGAGAGAATGGGCTGCCCGCGTATGCGTAGCGCCGGGATAGCGGAAATTTGCCGGCCCAAGCTGGGCTATACGATGCAGCCTTACGAAAGCGCCGGCGCGCGTAAGCGCCTCAAGCTCCTTCGTCAAATAAATATGCCCCCACAGCGCATCCCGTACCGGTTCTGTAAAACCTTCGCGCAACGCGGCTTCTACGACGTTTTTCATGCTATACCTTTAATCGAATGAACCGGACAGAGTCATTTTTTTTCGATTTTGAACGAAGCAAGGGCGCTTTTTCCGCCTATTAACAGATCGGAACTCCGGCGCGACAAAAACGTATGTTCGCTGTTGAACGGGGCTTCTATCATAACTATGTCTGGAAATTTAACCCCTACCAATTTTTTTTCTTTTTGATTTTTGGAACTTACAAGAAATATCATCTCGTCATCCCCGTTTCCATCAAGCGCGGCAATCTCGCCGTCCAAAGGAATACGGTAACTTGAACGTGATTTCATGTCGTATATTCCCAATCCGTTTTCCCGTTCAAAAACAACTTTACTGCTCTCGTCAATAAACATGACAAACACGTTGCGCCGCAGCCCCTCTTCAAGAAATTCATGAAATGTAATCCTCCATGTCAGGCCAAACTGTTCAAACAAGATGAAACGCTGTTTATCCAGCCCCGCAACGATGGCAATTTTTTTACCATCCTTCGACAGAGCGCAACCGTAGACACCCGCTATACGTGAACCGGAAGGCTCGGAAAAGTAAACGCGCTTTCCGTTGTCGTCTATCAATTCAATCGCTCCGTCCAGAGTCCCCGCCAAAAAAACTCCCGCCGCTGCGTCTACACAGGTTACCGTAGAGGCAAAATCATAGGTCCAGGCGGCATCCACTATCCTCGCCGCCCCGCCTGAAACCGTTTTTAACCGTGAAACGGAGTTTTGCTCCTGGTGCATGATGAAACTCCTTGAATCCAGAAAAAACGGATAACCGGCGTTGTCTTTGATGGAAAAAACGGTCGTGTTATAGGTATCCTTTACCTCTATATCCGTTGCCTCCGCGTCGTACTCCGCCCAAAAATAATCCGACAGCGAAACATAATCTTTTTTAACTCTTTTTACGCTGAAACGACCCTCCGGCGAAACATAACCAAAGTAATCGCCCAGTTCAAACGGTATCATCAATTCACTGCCCGAATCAGGCGCATACTGCTCGTATTCAGTTTCAAGTGAATTTATCCAGTTCATAGACAGCACCATTTCTTCCGGAACCGGCGCCGCCGCGACAAACGCATACAGGACAAGCGCGAAAACCGCTATAAATGCCGCGTACTTCTTTTTTACCCGGGTCATTCCGTTTATCTTAGTGATTTATCGCGTCAGTGTTAATACCGCCTAGAGCGCAAAGTCACCTCACCCGGTAATCACTTCGTAGATTCTTTTTAAGTCTTCCGCGTTAAAGTAGTCTATACGGATACTGCCTTTGTCAAGCGAGCCGTCTATAGACACTTTACTGCCCAGCGTTTCTATCAGTTTTTGCGTGATGGCGTTTAGCTCGGGGTCTGAATTTTTGGGCGGATTATTGGCGGGCGGCTTTTCTACTGTGTCAGAAACACGGTTTAACGAGGCTGCCCGCTTTTCCGCCTCGCGCACGGAAAAACCTTCTTTTACTATCTCTGAAAAAAGCCGCTGCTGCGCCTCTGCCGAGTCTATAGATAAGATAGCGCGGGCGTGGCCCGCCGTGATGCCGCCGCTTATCAGCGCCTCCTGCATCACGGGCGGCAGTTTCAAGAGCCGCATCGCGTTAGACAAGGTTGAACGTTTTTTGCCGACGCGGTTTGCCGCGTTATCCTGTGAAATGTTTGCCGTTTCCATCAAATGTTTATAGGCGTTGGCTTCTTCTATCGGGTTAAGGTCAGAACGCTGAATGTTTTCGACAAGGGCTACCGATATGCGCTGTTCATCGCTGAATTTGCGTACTATGGCGGGAATCTCAGGAAGTCCCGCCATACGCGCCGCACGGGTCCGCCTTTCACCGGTGATTATCGTATACGAGCCGTCATCATTTTCTTCCACGATGATGGGCTGTATCACCCCGTGCTGTTTGATAGATTCCGCCAATTCATGCAGCGCTTCTTCGTCAAAATTCTTGCGTGGCTGATCAGGGCTCGCTGCGATTTTATTCAACGGCAGCATAATATCGCCGGTACGCCCGGCAAGTTTATCGACTCCTTCATCGATTCCTATAGGGAGCAGCGCGTCTATTCCGTGTCCTAATCCAAATTTAATCCCTGCCATACTTGTCTTCTGTAAACCGCATCAACTCATTTGCCAAATTTTTATAAGCCAGAGCGCCCTGACAGGCCGCATCATACTTTGAGATTGGCAACCCATGCGACGGAGCCTCGGATAAGCGGACGTTGCGTGGGATAATGGTGGAAAACACTCTATCTTTGAAGTATACGCCAACGTGCTTAACCACCTGCTGGGCAAGGCGCGTCCGCTGGTCGTACATTGTAAAAAATATGCCGTCTATGGCAAGGTCTGGATTTATACTCTGCTGTATGCGTTTTATCGTTTGGAGCAGCATACTTAAACCTTCAAGGGCAAAATACTCGCATTGCATGGGAATGAGTACGCCGTTGGCGGCGGCAAGCCCATTCAGGGTAAGCACGCCGAGGGAGGGCGGGCAGTCAATCAGTATGTAATCATATATTTTTGCCAAAGGTAGAAGCGCTTTCTTTAGAAATTGGTCGTAGCGTTTTTGGTTGATAAGTTCTACCGTCGCCCCGGAAAGGTCCATACTCGCGGGTATAATTGAAAGACCATCGCAGACTGTTTTTTTTACCGCCTGTTCCACAGGAATTTTGCCGGAAATCACCTCGTAGATGCCGTTTTTTTCAGATTTTATGCCTATCCCGCTGGAAAGATTTGCCTGTGAATCAAAGTCAACCAACAGGACATTTTTTCCGCTTTCGGCCATGTATGCGCCTATATTTAACGCGGATGTCGTTTTTCCAACTCCGCCTTTTTGATTAACAAAAACAAAGATTCTTCTCATGCCGCTTACAACTATCCACCTTTCTTTGACGGCGGCTTCTTTGCTGCGGCCGTCTTTTGGGGGGCGGCGTTCTCTTCCCCGGCAGGTTTCTTGACCGGCGCGGGTTTCGTTCTTCCGGCGGCGGCTTTCTTGGCAGAGGCTTTTCCGCCCAGCGCCTTGATGAGTTCAAACAGTTTGTAGCCTGACTTCTGTTCCGCGCCGTAAAGTTCCGCGATCATGGCGCTGATAGTATCCATATCAGCGTAAGCCGCCGCGACTGCCGCCGTGTAGAACAGAACCTCTTCAAACGCCTCTTTGTTGAACCAGATTACGCCTTCCCATTCGTTTACGCCGGTCAAACGGCGGAAATCCTCCGAATCATGGACTCTTTGCAGTATGGCAAGGGCGGTTACAAGGTCTGCTTTCCCCGGCGTAAGGCGGCGGGTAAAAGCCTTTGCGATTTCTATAAAACGGTATGCCGCCCCGCCGTCCATGCCCAGCGCTTCAAAACATTCACGCAACTTGCGGTCAAGATGCCAGAATTCAAACAGGGTAACGGCCTCCGCTCCGGCTGCGTTCTTCCCGGCAAGCGGCAGACACAGGCTGATTACGCTGTAACCGTAGATAAAGGCGTTAAGCTGTAATCCGTTTGCGAGTTTGTCCGTGAGTTCGGCGGCAAAACCGCTTTTTTGGGTCGAAGCAGACTTGAAAAACGCGGAATAACGAGCTATAGTCTTTTCCCACTCCTTGACCGCGGTTTTCACGTTTATAGCGGCGACCCGTTTGCCTCCGGCAAACGGGTCATACTCCGCTTCCTTGCGGAATTCTTTCGCCGCCTCCAAGAATCTTTCCACCGCCGCCGTTGTTTCCGCGTCCGGCCCATCTCTTTCGCCTGAAAAAACTTTCCGCGCATCCTCAATCCGCTCTAGACTGAAAAGTTCGCAGAAGGGTCCAAAAATCTCGTCTAACAACATATCTTCCAAAGCCTCCCCGGGGTCTTTCATTCCAGCCCCGTTTAATTCGGCGTGGAGACGCGCCCATGTCGAAAAATCGCCGTCCTCCACCTCGTATATGTCCAAATAAACCTGAGCCTCATAACCTGAAAGGCGCACAAAAAGCCCCTTCTCAAATATATCCTTGCTCGACCGTATAATCCACTGCCCGCGCCGCGCATCGCGTAACAGGACGAAGTAATGCGGATCATTGCACAGCAATAGCGCCTCCGCAAGACTGTCCCCGCGATGAGTCCCGCCATCCTTTTGCTGAATATCCACGCAGCCTGAATTTAACCAGCCCGCCGCCTCGTAATACGAATTGTTATACAGTACCAGCGCCCTGTCCATCTCAACACGGTTTGTATAGGCAAAGACATTTTCGTTTACACGACCATCCTGCCACAGATCAAACAGACAAAAATGGGTGCTGCCGGAGAACAGCATACGCCGTTTCATCAGCGGGAAAATCTCCCGTTCATGCCTTTCGATAAGATAACCGTCCGGTTTTTCGTCACGGTAGGCCCTGCGGTACTCCATCCCGTACTTTTCCTCGTAACCCTCAATTTGACCGTGCCCGAACATGGGCAAGCCCGGCATCGTTACCATCAGCGTACATATACCAAAGTATTTATCCCCCTTGCCAAACTGCGCGGCGGCGGTCTCCTCGTCAGGGTTGTTCATAAAGTTTACAAAGCGTTTTAAGATTTCCGAGTCGAAAGCAAGCGTGTTTTTTATCGTGTCGCGGTACTTCTGGTTTTCCTCGTTTTTGAGCATATTCATGAACGCCGAGTTGTAGACGCGGTGCATCCCCAGCGTGCGGACAAAGTAGCCCTCCATCATCCAGAATGCCTCCGCGAGGAGCAGCGTATTAGGCGCTTCCTCGGCGCAACGGTCAACAACTTCCCGCCAGAATTCATTGGGTATGCGGCGGTTAAACTCCTCGGTGGAGACAGCGTGTTCGGCTCGGCTCGCTATGTCCCCGCCGCGACCGGGCTCCGGGTACCATAACCTCTGAATGTGCCGCTTTGCCAGCGTCATCGCCGCGTCGAAGCGCACTATAGAAAACTGCCGGCATACGCCGATTATAGTCCGTATCACAGCTTCCCGCGCTTCGGGGTTGAGGAAGTCTATCTGCGCCGTGTCGTTCCAAGGCATGGAAGTTCCATCGTTCCCGTGGTATATGTACCTATGCCTGTCCGTCCTCCTGTCGTAGTGGTGAAAGACGACGGCGCAGTCCGAGTTGTCGTAGTAGTGGTCTTCAATCTGGACGACTATGTCCGGGTGATTAGCAAGGTTACCGCTGCCGTAGGAGTATTGGGGGTAAGGTGGGCTGTCAAGCTGGAGGAAGCGGTCGGGATTCTCCACTATCCATTTTGAGTCTATGCCTGTATGATTGGGTACCATGTCGCTTCCTAGCCTTATGCCCCGGCGCATACAGCGGTCGCGCAGGTTACGAAGCGCCTCCCAGCCGCCAAGTTCCCGGGCTATGTCGTAGTCGTACAGGCTGTAGGCGCTCGCCGCCGCTTCGGGGTTGCCCTTCCACTGCTTTATCGTGCGCGAGGCGGAGCTCCGCTCCCAAAGCCCTATCAGCCAGAGACCTGTAAACCCGCGCCGCGCAAGCTGGTCAAGCTCCTCATCGGGAATCTCGTCCAGTTTTTGTATGTCCCGCCCGTACTTTTGGCTCAACTGCCAGAGCCAAACCAGCGTACTCTTTGCCATGAGCACGGTGCGCGGCATCCATTCTAAATCCTGACTAAAATTTTCGTACTCGTTCTGTGAATAGGCGTAACTGTACGCCTCTGTGGGGCCGGGCGCGCCGTTCCAATGCGGCTTTTCCTCCTCGCGTATCACGTCCATACCGGTAAGAAGGCGGGGTAAAAAGTCCGAAAGCATGAGTCCCCAGCGTTCCCGCATCCATTTAAGCTGACCCTCAAGCGAGTCGGGGCAGGCGAGAGCGGGGGCGCGGAGCAAGTCGTAGAGGTTCTGACCGCTAGGGCCAAAAGGCTGACATTCCGCAAGGTAGGCGCGAAGCTCCTCCATCGCTCTGTTGTACGCCGTCTTTGCCTCAAGCGGGGCGTCGTCAAACAGGAACAGGAAGGGGCTGAACGCGGGGTTCAGGTTCGCCATTGCCAGCAGTAGAATCTCTTCGAGCGCCATAGACCTGTGGCCGAGTCCGCCCTCACTTCCGGCAAGGTATTCCGCCACGCCGCTTACACCGGAATAGACCGCGCGAGGCGGAAATACAGCGCAAAAAGTTTCGAGCAAAAACGCCGCTTTCGCCGGTTCAAGCGCTTTTTCAAGCCGCAAAAGCGCCTTTTCAAACAAATCCGGCTTCACCTGACGGCGGTACAGTCCTACAAGGTAGTGGAGTATCTCATCAATAAGCCCCATAGCGTTCAACTTACCCGCGCTGACCGCCTTTTCCGGGTGCTTTTTCAAATCGCCTCTGGTGTTGAGTTTAGCGGCGAGCTCACGCGCGGCGTGTATGTCCGAGAGTATCACGTTGCCGGTGAGGGTAAAAAGGTCTTTATCCAAGCCGTACAGATCCCGCGCTTCCCGGCAAATGTGGAATTCAAACACAGGCGCCGTAACCGCCCCCCCGTTCCGCGCCGTCTCAAACGCCGCAAGTTTCACGGTAAATCTCTTTGTCCCGCCTATCCCCCGCTCTTTTTCCACAGCAAACCCCTATCCTTACACCTTACCACACCCGCCAGCAGGTTTCAATGCGCTCCGCGCTAGCGCCCGCCAGCGGGTTTAAAGGCGCTCCGCGCTAGCATACCGAAAGCAGGTTTCGGGTTCTGCGTTCGGGGCCGAAAGGGCGGTTTGCATACGCGACTGTAGTCGCTATTCATTCCTCATTTCTCTTATGGGCGCATCCCCGCGCTTTGCGCGGCGACCGGGCTATGCGGGGTTTCGCTATCGCTCCATCCTTTGCTACGCAAAGGACGCTTCGCGCCCCTCCAATCCCTAGCGCTTGTCCCCTCTCATGGGGGGGGGGGGGGGGCCCCCCCCCCCCCCCCCCCCCCCCCAGAC
>JAIRMY010000251.1 GCA_031258335.1 Spirochaetaceae bacterium
TATCCCCAGCGCCTCGTCCAAAAGTATGGAACCTGTAGGTATAGTTTCTATCCCCGCGGCGTTCGCGTGAGTCCCCAGCTTTATCAGTGAGCCTGCCCCAAACTGTTTTTCAATCTGAAGCCTGACCACCTCCAGCGCCTTCTGCTTGTCCTCAAGACTCGCACGGCTGTCGCCCATGTTTTTTTCCGCTGTTTTTGCCATATTTATCTCCTTAGAAAATCTATCCCAAAAACGGTACGCTAGTCTATTGGTATTGCGTCAGCCCCGCTTTCTCCAAAAACGAGTCGGCTATGGGGAAGCCGCCGCCTGTGTAACCCAGACGGCGGTCGGGGCGTTTTTCACCGTGAAAATCGCTACCCGCGGTAACGCGCAGCCCCAAGGCCACGGCTAAATCCTCAAGGCGGCGGCAGGCGCGTTCCGTCGCTATAGGGTGCCATGCCTCTATGCCGTCCAAACCCTGCTCCTTCAACTCGGCAAGTATCACAGGCAGCCTGCCCCATGAGACGTACAAGGTCATGGGGTGGGCTAGGTATGCCAGACCGCCGGATTCGTGTATCGCGGCGGCGGCGCGCCCAAAATCTGCTCCCGCCCTCTGTATGTAAAACGGCTTTCCCTTGCCCAAAAACCGCTCAAAAGCCGCCTTTATACTCTGTACTTTGCCGATTTTAACCAGGTATTGGGCAAAATGCGGCCTTCCTATGCAACTGCCGCCTGAAAGTTCGCGGAGTTTTCCGTAATCCGCGTCAAAGCCCGCCGCTCGCATCTTATCAATTATCAATAGGTTGCGCCGTTTCCGTTCCAGTTTTATCTCCGCGAGCAGGCTGTTAAAGGCGGGAGACGGCGCTTTAAGCCCCAGCCCCAACAGGTGAAATTCACGGCCCGCACTTCCCGGTCTTGAATCCTCCGCTTCGCAGCGCCCGTTGATCTCGATTTCAACGCCGGGTATGAGTCCCAAGCCAATTTGCGCCGCCTCGGATTCCGCTTCGGGAATCCCGTCTATGGTATCATGGTCGGTAAGCGCCATGGTATTTATACCCGCGCTGTGGGCGGCGTGCACCAGTTCCGCCGGGCTGAGGTTTCCGTCAGACATGGTCGAATGGGTATGAAGGTCTATCACCTGAGTTTTTTTACCTTGCCACCGTGTTTTCCGCCGGTTATGCAGTGTACGCAGCCTTGTATGCGGACTTCCGGCATATCCGGTTTCTGCCAGATACGGGCCACAAGGTATTCTTCTGTTGAAAGCTCTGCCCCGCAGACGGGGCAGAGCCGCCGCCTATCTCCGCCTAGGCAGAATTTGCACCCTGAAATATGCAAGATCCTGTAATTCTGTCCGCCCGGCGGCAAAATTTTTGATTTAACATTATCGCCCGGCTCAAACAGCGCGGCGCAGACGGGACAGACGCAGGTCTCGCCGCGTTTTCCTTCGGGAACCACCCTGCTGGGTTCGGGAATAAACGCCGCCCCATTCGATGAATCTCCCCTCTCTGTCCCCTCCCTTGAAAAGTATAAAAACAAAAAAATCGCGGCCACAAAAGCCATGACCGCGATTCCAAACAGAACGTTCAGGGTTTAGTAATCCATACCGCCCATACCGCCCATGCCGCCGCCCGGCATAGCCGGCGCTTCCTTCTTTTCAGGAATGTCGGTTACCGCACATTCGGTGGTAAGCAAGAGACTTGCTATGGAAGCGGCGTTTTGCAGCGCGGAACGGGTAACCTTGGTCGGGTCGGTGATGCCGGCCTTTACCATGTCAACCCATTCTTCTTTTGCCGCGTCGAAACCTATGCCGGGTTTCTCGTGCTTGGCCTTGTCCGCGATGATTCCAGCGTCAAGCCCCGCGTTTTCCGCGATCTGGCGCATGGGCTCTTCCAACGCGCGCTTGACAATCTGAAAGCCTA
This sequence comes from Spirochaetaceae bacterium, assembly GCA_031258335.1. Lineage (GTDB taxonomy): Bacteria > Spirochaetota > Spirochaetia > Treponematales > Breznakiellaceae > JAIRMY01. The sequence goes on from JAIRMY010000251.1 coordinate 1,899, forward strand.
CCCCCTCATCGCGGGTATACTTGCTTAGATCAGCCTTCTCCAGCGCCGGTATCGCCTGAATCAGCGCAAGCCCGCCGCCCGGAACTATGCCCTCTTCGATGGCTGCCCGCGTTGCCGAAAGCGCGTCCTCTACGCGGTGCTTCTTTTCTTTGAGCTCGACCTCAGTCGCCGCGCCCACATTGATAACCGCTACGCCGCCCGCAAGTTTGGCAAGCCGTTCCTGAAGTTTTTCGCGGTCATAGTCTGATGTGGTGTCCGCTATCTGCGCCTTTATCTGGGCTATCCTGTCCTTGATGTCCTTATCCTTGCCGGCGCCGTTGATGATAGTCGTGTTGTCTTTGTCTATCTTGATCGTCTTCGCCTTGCCAAGCTGGGAAAGGTCGGTGTTTTCGAGCTTCAGGCCGAGTTCTTCGGTGATAACCGTGCCGCCCGTCAGTACGGCGATGTCTTCCAGCATGGCCTTGCGCCTGTCGCCAAAGCCGGGGGCTTTGACGGCGCAGGCCCGCAACGTACCGCGCAGGCTGTTCAGTACGAGGGTAGAAAGCGCCTCGCCCTCCACATCTTCGGCGATGATGAGAAGCGGCTTACCGCTCTGCACTACCTTTTCCAGCAACGGCAGCATATCCTTCATTGAGGAAATCTTTTTGTCGTGGATAAGGATGTAAGCATCCTCGTACACGCTGGTCATAGTGTCCCGGTCTGTAACAAAGTAAGCGGAGATGTAGCCGCGGTCAAACTGCATACCTTCGACAAATTCTATGCTTGTATCCATAGTCTTGGACTCTTCGACCGTGATAACGCCGTCTTTCCCGACCTTTTCCATCGCGTCCGCGATAGTCTTTCCGATTTCCATGTCGTTATTCGCGGAAATTGACGCGACATTGGAAATTTCTTCTTTGTCTTTAATATCTTTGGAATTTTTCTTGATCTCTTCCACGGCTATTTCGACAGCTTTGTCTATGCCGCGTTTCAGTTCTATAGGCGTCATCCCGGCGGAAACTGATTCGAGACCCTTTTTTACGAGCGCGTAAGCCAAAACGGTAGCGGTTGTAGTCCCGTCGCCTGCCACGTCGTTAGTCTTTGTAGCCACTTCTTTGAGTAGTTGAGCGCCCATGTTCTCGTAGGGGTCCGCCAGTTCCACTTCTTTGGCGACGGAAACGCCGTCTTTTGTTACTGTCGGGGCGCCGAATTTCTTGTCCAAAAGTACGTTCCGCCCTTTGGGGCCAAGCGTAACTTTGACCGCGCGGGAAATCTGCTCAACACCCGCCAACAGTTTTCGGCGGCCTTCTTCGTTGAACAACAACTGTTTTGCCATTTTTTTTACTCCTCTTTAACCCTGCCTCCGTTGGTAACAGGACTATACTCTAACACGGGGCTAAGGTTTACGTTATTTTGATTATATGCCGCCAGACGACGGCTTTTAAGAATACAATGCCTATTTCCTCAAAAAAAGTCAATACCGTGTCAAGACGTGTCAAGACGCAAGTCAAGCGCCAAAGGCCGTCGTAAATTTAGATTGACTAATCGGCATAAACTGTGTAAAACTATATAAAACAAACAAGCCGTTAGGCAATAAATGCAAAGGAGAAGAATTTATGCCGTTTAAACGTGTTCCGCAAAAATTCAATGCTTCCATAAAGGAAGTAACGATTGGAACGGGGGACAAGGCGTTGGTGCTGGGTGGCGAGAGCGTACGCCGCTTTACAGCTTTGACGATCCTATCAAGAATCCCCCAAAAATTGGTATCGAGGTGCCGGACAAGGGGCCGAACCTTGAGTTGCCGGGATTAAAGAAGTTCTACGAGGGATGTACGACTATTCCGGATTTCGCTAAGAGAGCGTGTACGGCGCCGGGCGCCAGTTTTGTCACTCTTGTGCTGGAAAGCGCCGACCCGAATGGGGAGAACAAGTCCATAGAGGACTGCGTAAAGCTGGCAAAAGATGTTGCTGACGCCGTTACGCTGC
>JAIRMY010000033.1 GCA_031258335.1 Spirochaetaceae bacterium
ATTATGCGGTAAGCGTAGGCGCATAACAGAAGAATAGTCATAACAAGGTCAATAATAAGCCTTGCCGCCAGTTGCCGGTTCATAGCCTTACCTTCCGTTTAGGTAATCCTGAATACATAATCCACCAGGAAACCGCTTGCCAGGGCAAAAAGGATGGTAAAGACAAGATAGAAAATAAAATGTTTTAACCCTAATACAATTTTCACCGCCCCAAGATTCGTAATTTTAGTGGCAGGGCCGGTCAGCATAAAGGAGGCGGCTTGTCCCATGCTCATACCTTTGTCGAGCCATGACATTAAGAGAGGAATAGTCCCGCCGCCGCACATATATAGAGGTACGCCGATAGTTGCCGCCATTAAAAGACCAAAACTCCGGTTGTTGACAAATAAATCGGCGAAGGCATTTTCCGGTACATACCGCTGAAACAGCGCGGAAAGAATAATACCGGTGAGAAAATAAAGACCCGTGGCCTTAATGTTCCTGCCGAAGTTTTTGAGAAAGCGTAAAACCGGATTCGGATCGGTGTCGCGGTTTGCCGTCTCACCAAACCCGGAAAAGTTAAAAAAAAATGTTTTGTTTCTGAAAAAAAGGCGGACGCAAACCCCTGCGGCAATACCGCACAAAAAGCATACCGTGAAACGGATAACCAGCGCGGCGGGGCCGAGGGCGGCGCTGTAAAACAGAAGCTGCGGATTGAGCAGTATCGAACTCATGACGAAGGCCGCTATCCAATCCTCCCTCATGCCTTTTTCCGCGAATGAGGCGGCTATCGGTATGGTGCCGTACATACAGAGGGGAGAAGCGATACCAAGCAAGGACGCCGGTACAAGGCCAAGAACGCCGATCCGTTTGTCCCGCATACCGGCAAAGAGCGCGTGTATCTTCTCCTTGCCGAATACGGAAACAAGGGAACCCAGGGCCATCCCCATCACCCAATACCAAAAAATCTGCCGGAATTGCAAATCAAAATAGTACCAGAAGTAGATAAATTCCCGCCGGATTATTTCAGCCATGTATCACTCTTAAAACTGTTTCGCAATGACAATATGCTAATCACCCAGATACTGTTCATCAGTTACCCGCTCAAGCCATTCGACTCCGCTGCCGGTCAAGGCAAGGTGGGTCATACGCGAATCAGGGGAAGCTCCGTGCCAGTGCTTCACTCCGGCGGGGCAGACGACGACATCCCCGGCGTTGGCAACAATTTTCGGTCCGCCTTCGCATTGAGTCCAGCACACGCCTTCAGTAATAACCAGGCGCTGTCCTGTTCCGTGTATGTGCCAGTTGCTCCGCGCCCCCGGTTCAAAGGTAACATAGGCGGCGGAAACATTGGTCTCGCTGTCGGGCATATAGATAAAGCGTACCGCCACATCCCCGGTAAAATGCTCGTTTCCGCCGGATCCTGCGGCCATATCAGAGCGGCGGATAATGCGCTGCTCGTTTCCTGTAGACAGCGCCTTTTGTACAACCGATCCGATAGCGTCCACCTGCGCCTGGGTAAGCCCGGCGGACAAACCGCCCGCCTGATGCCCCCTAAGCTGCCCATCAACACCGGTCATAGCGGAAAGCGCCGAGATGGTAACGAGTTCCCGCGTGGGCCAGTCGAGAATATCACGGACAAAAATGTCCCCAAAAAGGTGGGCGCGGAGATAGTAGTTGACGATCTGATCTGAAAGCGCGTTGCGGGTAAGAGGGGCCCCCTGGGGCATATTAAAAAGTGTCCGTTGGTTTTCACTGCCAATGTCATAACTCGTCTTGTCATCAGGAATGGGCGTATTGTTCCGCCCCGGCATGGTGGTTTCCCCCTGCTTCCCGCGATTGTCAAGCACCCGCCCCAAGGCGGAAAGGCCGTTAAGACAGCGCGGAAAGCCGCAGTAGGCATAGAGTTGTACAATAGCCTCCCGCGCCTCGTTTATCGTAAGCCCCGCGTCAAAGCCGGAGTTTATGGCTTGCTCCAATACCGGTATATCGCCCCGCGCCGTAAACGCCGCTATGCGACATAAAGCCTCCTGCTTCGGCGTAAGAACGCCGCCTGAATATTCCGCCGGGCGTGAAGACCGCTCATTTCCGTTTTGTTGAATTGGGCCTTGTGCGGTAATTTCCATAAGTCCTCCTATGCAAAAAAATGTTACTACTAAGAACAAAGTTTTTTTCCTGTTCATTTTATCCCCGCCTACAGCCTGATAAGCTCATACGCCTTGGTTCCCAGGCCGATTTCCGCGGCGTGTTCGATAGTTCGTATGCCATTCCTGGATTCCATGCGCTGTATCAGGGAAGCTCCATCAGAGGAGGCATACACCAGGTCAACACAGGCTTGGTCAAGCGCCACAGGGTCAAGGGACGCAAGGATGCCTATGTCGTGCATATCCGGCTCGGCGGGGCTGCCGTTGCAGTCGCAGTCCACGGACAAGCGGTTCATCACGTTGATATAGAGAATTCTACCGTTCAAGCTATCAACAACCGCTTTCCCCGCTTCGGCCATTGATTCAAGGAAAGGGTCCTGTGCAAACCCCCAGGGATTGGTTCTGCTTCTGCCGCCGCTGTGTATCCATGCCTTGCCTTCGGAGGACGCGATACCTATGGAAATGTTTTTTATCGCGCCGCCGAAGCCGCCCATAGCGTGTCCCTTAAAGTGGGTAAGAACCAAAAAGTAATCGTAATTTCTGAAGTGAGCGCCTACAAAATTTTCGGTTAGCCGTGAACCACCTTGTACCGGAAGGCTTATTGAACCGTCCTCGTCAAGAATATCAACAGGCGCAATTGTCGTAAAGCCGTGGTCTTTCGCTAATTGTTTGTGCATCGCCGTGCTTGCCCGGTTTCCACCGTAAGCGGTGTTTGATTCGACAATTGTTCCATTGACGGACTGTACGAGATTTTCTATAAACGCGGGACGCAGGTGGTTACTTCTGGGTGATTCACCGGTATGGACTTTTACCGCCACCTTGCCGGAGGCGATAGTCGCGGCATCCGGTTTCCGGTCAAGGGCATTGTAGGCCGCCATTAGACCCGCCGGGCTTATATCACCGGTGAAATAAACTACCGCTTTACCGGTTTGTCCGGGATCAACCGGTTCCGCAGACACCGGATTTTCCGGAGCCGGAACCAGCGTCTGTGCATCAGCCCTTTCAACACATCCGGTAAAAGACGCTATAATGACAAACGATAATCCTATGAATAGCGCCGTCTTTAGCGTTGAAAAAAATTGTTTGGTCATAAAATACCTCCAAGTACCTTTATTTTTAAGCCTTCATAGCTTAATTGCCATTTTATTGTTTTCCCTACTGTCCCATCCCCAGCTTGCGAAGCCATGCGGTTACAGTCCGGTTCGGTGTTGTAACTCTGGTAACGTCTTTCGGATTTGTGTCAAACGCGCTGACGGAAAGCCCCTCGCCAGTAACGGCCCTTGGACATAGTTTTTTTATGTCGTCAAGACTTCTTCCAAAACGGCTCCCCCCGTGGGTAACAAGATGATAGATCGTTTTACCTGAAAAATCGTATGCCTCAAGGAAGGTAAAAACACCCATCGGCAGGGTTCCCCACCAGTTCGGATAGCACAGGATGACCTTGCCATATTGCGCCATATTGACGACACTTTCCGTAAGAGCGGGACGGGCGTTATTGTTCTGTTCCTGTTTGGCAATCTCGATACACTCATTGTAAGTACCTGGATAGGGCGTTACCGTTTTTATCTCAAACAAATCACTCCCGGTTTCACGCTCTATTTGTCCGGCAAGCGTACCGGCGTTGCCGCTCCACGAAAAATAGGCGACTAAAGTTTTGTTTTGAACTTGCACTTTTCTGGCTCCTTATTGTTAATTAGTAACAAAATCAATAATTTCATTGGCTGCTTTTTCAAAATCCGCGCCGGAAAACATATGACCAGCGCCGGGATATATGCTAAGTCCGGCGGAGTTATAACGCTTTGCCGCCTCTTGTGCAAAACTGACGGGTACAATGTTGTCCTGGTCCCCGTGCAGGATGAGAACATTTCCTGTATATGCGCCGATATGGTCGTAAACGTTGTAGTTGTATACGCTTTCCCAATAGACTTTTCCGAGTTCAACGCCCCACATATTTGACCTTTCAGGTATATCGTCTATGGTTTTATATGCTCTGTTAGAATCGCTGGAAATAACAAACGCGGGGGCGTAGAGTATCAAACCTTTTATATCAGCGGGACGATCCGCCGCCGTAATTGCCGATACAAACCCGCCCTGACTATGACCGAAAAGGAAAATGTTTTTATCGTCAACAAAATCCTGCCGCTTTATCATATCAATAACCGCGTTCAAATCCTCCTGTTCGGTAAATACGGACATATCAAAGGTTTTACCGTCGCTGGACGAGCGCGGCGAACCGCCGCAAAAATCAAAGACATAGGTAGCAATGCCGTTGGACGCAAAATCCCGGGCAAAACTTATTAGGCTTTGATAAGTGCCGCCAAAACCGTGAGATATGATTATGGTCTTGAATTTTCCTCCGCCGCTTTTTGGAATAAGGGCTTGACCGTAAATGTTTAACCCGTCTCTTGAAGCGGAAAGTTCCAATGTCTCATAAGAAAAATTTTCCACGCCTGCTATGCTCCCGCGTTCTGAATTGCAGGACAGGATTAAAAAAACGGCCAAGCAAAAAACAATATTTCCTTTCATTCTCTCTTTTTCTCCAAAAAACGCATTTGTATATGCAAATGCGGTCTGTCCGCAAAGTCGCAAACGCGGTTTGCGTACCGGCTTTGCGGACAAACTCTAATTAATCTTAATTTGAAAGATTACTAGCCAATTCAACCATTACCTGTACGTTTGCCGGAAAGGTTGCCAGCGTCCGTATGCCCTCCGCGTCAAGCCGGGCCAGAACTTCCATGCCCGCACTGATAACCCTGCCGTCATGAGCGTAGTACATGGCAAATGTCGGACCGGGCGGATAATAAATGATGTCGCCGATGGCGTATTCTTTCTGTACGTTTGTCAAATTCCGCTGACTAAGGGAAAAAGACAATCCGCCGTGTTTTTCACGTTGCAGGTAATCGGTCATGTTTAGCGTAAGGGGCAGCTTGGTGATAAACTCGTCTACCAGAGGACTGTTTGCCAGTGTCGCGGTAATTACCTGTTTGCCGTCCAGGGTGATTTTCAAACGGCGTTGATCCGTTGAAGCCGTACCCCGGTTGCTGCCTTGAGCGAAAAGCGTCTCCGTAAAGGACAACAATAAAGCCGAGGCTAAAAACAAAATTCTTTTCTGTTTCATAAAAACTCCTCTATGAAATGTTTGCTTTATTGCTAAAGCGTTTAGAAACAAAAAACGATGAATAATGGGCAATAATAATAAATGCGCCCATTACCGCGAGATAGTCGATATAAAATAAATATACCGGCTGATCGTAATCAAAAAACGTGTATTGATTTAGGAAAAACATATACGAATATATTTGACGATTCACAAAAGCATAGAGGCCGTAAGCCGTTATCAAAACGATGATAGACAACCATACAGCCTTTGCATATTTGCGGCTTGTGTTTGCCGTTGATTTTATACGCATCATGCCCGTCATCTTTTTCAGATATATACCGATATGTATTGAGACAAGGATAAACACCCAATACGCTAAAACATGGTGGAGAGTCCGCGCAATATCGAGCGGGAAAAAGTCAAAAAACTGCCGTATCGGGGACATCATAATTCCGCTTGCCACAAGTCCTGACATGGTTAGAAACAGTAGAATGTTAAATACAAGCCTAAAGGTTCTAACCGCGTTATACCGGCCTTTATGAATTGTCCGTACCCAAATGCGGTTTAGAATCAGATGGACAATTACCAATACACACATAGCCGCCCCTGAAACCATGTGCGCGTTTTCTCCGGTAATATGAAACGCCATAAGGAAAAGCAGTAATAGTGTCATGGCGAAGTCAACGCAGATTTTAGCAATAGTTGCCTGTTCCATACTTACTCATTGACCCAGATTAAGACGCCTTACCCAATTCCGCACATCGTTCTCGGCGTTTCCCACGATATTTCTGGAAACGGTAAAGCCATTAGTGATAACGGTTGCCCGTGGCTGTAAACGCGCAATAGTGCGGATGGTATTTGAAAACCCGCTGCCGCCATGCGTAGAGAAAGGCACGATTGTTTTACCACCAAAATTGTATTCCTCAAGAAAGGTGTAGAGCGGCATGGGCAAGTCGGCGTTCCAGTTGGGATAGCCAAGAAAAATTACATCGTAATTAGCCAAATTGGAAATCCGTCTTTGTAATTGTGGCCGTGCGTTTTTACGTTTCTCATCGGCGGCAAAATCCAAAAGCGGCGCGTGGGCACCGGGATATTTTTGTACGGTTTCAATGGCGAATAAATCCCCGCCGGCGGCCCTTTGAATACACTGGGCAATAAACTGCGTGTTGCCTAAAACCTCGCCGTTCTTAACGACACGGCTTGCCCCCGAAACGGTATCTATGCCATCGGTTTCCGGCATGGTGAAATACACTATCAGTATTTTTGTCGTTTGTGCCCCAACAGAAAATGCCATAAAAAACACGAATAATAAAATCGCCAACTTCTTCAACGCGGAAACCCCAAGTCCGCCGTTGCCCAATAGTCGTCTTTCCATTTCAGCAGTCGCCTCTTTCCTTGACAAAGTTTACAAACATCTCGACCGCTTCGGGTGTATCATGGCGGAAAAACAGGCTTTCGGCCTTATCCAGTTCTCCGATCCTCGCCATATCATCTTCTGAAAGCGTAAAATCGAATACGTCAAAATTTTCCGCCATACGCTCTTTGTGCGTGGTCTTCGGAATAACCACTACGCCGCTTTGAATGAGAAACCTTAGCGCGGTCTGTGCTATGCTTTTTCCATACTTTGCGTTAATTTCACGAAGAGCCGTGTTAGTGAAGAAGTCGTTACGTCCCTCGGCAAATGGACCCCACGATTCAATTTGAACGCCGTATTTTTTTAGAACCTCATGGGCTTTTTTCTGTTGCTGAAAGACATGAGTCTCAATCTGATTCACCTGCGGCTTTATTTCGGCAAACGAGGCAATGTCAACAAGCCTGTCGGGGTAGAAGTTGCTCACGCCGATTGCCTTCACTTTGCCTTGTCTATACGCTTCTTCCAACGCCCGATACGCGCCATACGTGTCATTGAAGGGCTGGTGGAGCAGGAAAAGATCAACATAATCTGTTTTCAATCTGGCAAGTGATTTGTCGATTGACTTCATGGCTTTTTCATAGCCATAGTTGCTAATCCACATTTTTGTTGTAATGAAAAGAGCATCCCTTGCAACACCGCATTTTGAGACGGCGTTGCCAACCGCTTCTTCATTTTTGTAGCTTTGCGCCGTGTCGATAGCTCGATAGCCTATGTCAATCGCGTCGAGGACGCACCGCTCGCACTCGGCAAGGTCGGCGATTTGAAATACGCCGTAGCCCAGGATCGGCATTTTTACGCCGTTATTAAGTGTTACTAATTCCATTTTCGTATTCCTCCTGTGTTAAAATGTAATTACTTTAGGATTTCCACCGAACGATTCAAATTTTGCAGTGGCCCCTTTGAGGTACAGTACCTGCGTATTGCCGTCATCAGGCGAATACCGGTCTTTCAACTGGGGATATGCGTCAAGTATATGCAGCCGCGCCTCACGACGGTCGTCCTCAACGGCGACAGCCTGTATGCGGAGCCATGTATCGCCGTCAAAGGCGCAAATTTCGATTTTGGGGTTCGCTTTTATTTGCCTGGAAACATCTTTAGCTTTTCCTGTCTGGATATAAAGCTTCCCCTCAAAAATATCGACCGTGCCAAAAGGGCGTACCCTCGGTTGATCGCCGTCTGCCGTAGCCAGATAATAGGTCTGGCATTTTTTCAAAAAATCATACACTTCACGCATTGTAACCTCCAAAATATTTATATTGTGTAAAATCACACAATTTTAGAAAAATCCTTCGTCTTTCATAATCCTTTTTGCGCAAACCAACCGGTTAAATGATCGGCAATCTGCAAATTGTTTAAATCAGACATAATAAAGTGGGTGTTTCCGGTTATGCCGATTTCCGGTAGGGAAATGACTGTCGCGTCTCCGCCGTGTTTATTCACGACACCGGCCCAAAGACGCGCCGTTTGCAGAACGTTCCGCCAAAATGTTATGGAGAAGGCTTCACCCGGAACAGGGGCTTCAGGAATATAATCTCCAAAATAAACGATGATGGGGATTTTGGTCAGTTTCAGAAAATCATCAAGGGGAATACCCGCATCTTCCCCGCCCGGTGTCCCTTCGGGAACTTCACCGGAGGGGAAGGAAAAACCGCCCGGCTCAAAAGCGACTACCGCCTTTACGTTGCCGTTTGCCATTGCGGTTTCCCAGCCGGGCATACCACCCGCCGAATGGGTGAGCAAAACGCCGGGGCCGGACTTGTCGAATACGGCGGACATGGCGGCGGCTGTCGCGTCCTGGGGAACCCACGCGGTGTCCGGCGTCATCATGCGGAAAAACTGATCCAGCGATTTTTCATCACGGGGGAATTGTACGCCTTCATTAAAATCAGGCCATAATCCAATGCGAAACTGGGTAAACCATGTTTGATCATCGGGGGTCGCGTTTATTTGCCCGGCAATGGTTGTTTGCCCGGCTTCGCCGCGCCCCGGCTGGTCAACGAGATACACGCTATAGCCTTTCCGCAAAAAAATGTTTGAAAACCCTTCCCGTCCGTCAGCCGTTGTTTCCCAACTGCGCCGGGATTGGCCGTAGCCGTGCAGGAACACAAGGGCGTTTTTGTTAGCCCCCGCCGGAATTTGATAAAAAACATCGGCATGATCGCCGTGCCGGGTTTGTCCGCCCTGCGGCGTAAACCACGGAATATTCGGATCAAAGGTTCCTTCACTGGTGATTACGGTTCCACCGGCGGAGAAAGCGCCCTGCTCCTGAATTATGAGCGGCTGGGGCCTGTCTTTTTCCACAGCGCGATTGCCCCGTGCCATAAGCGGAAATGCCGCCACAAGAACCAACGCTACACAAAAAATCTTTTTCATAAAATCTTCCTTTCGACAGTTTGCTTATTCCTGCGCGTTAAAGTCCATAGGGACGTTTGGCGAAAGAAAATTAGATATTTCGTCTATATTATTTCTAAAATCAAGGGACAGAATTCCCGTATCTAGGGCACTCATCTTTTGCATTTCCGCAGCCGACAATTCAAAATCAAATATGGAGATGTTCTCCAAAATGTGATCTGCGCTTCTTGAACCGGGGATGGCGATGTTTCCCGATTGCAGATGCCATCTTAATATTACCTGTGCCGGGGTTTTACCGTGCGCTTCGGCAATTTCCACGATTGTCTCGTTATTAAACAGGCGAGTCTGCGTATTGTTGAAATTATCGACGCGGCCTCCAAGCGGGAACCATGACATTAAAATGGTTCCGTAAGGCCGCACATGCTCCCTCATCTCCGACTGTTGGACAAAAGGATTTGTTTCATTTTGCAAAATCGCCGGCGGTATTGTGGCGATTTTTATGATTTCGTCAAACCTTTCCTCATAGATATTACAAACGCCGATTGATCTGACTTTGCCGTCCGCCACGGCTTTCTCCAAGCCTTTATAGCCTTCCACATAATTGCCGAACGACTGATGAAGCAGCAGCAGGTCAATGTACTCCAAATTCAGTCTTGCAAGCGTATCATCAATTGCCTTATCCACATTCTCGTAGTCACTCGGCAACAGTTTGGTCGTTACAAATATTTCTTCTCTTGGTACGCCGGATCTTTGAATTCCCCGTCCAACGGCGCGCTCGTTCATATACACATTGGCTGTGTCAATGAGCCGGTATCCGTCCGTAAGCGCAAGATATACTGATTCCTCGTCTTCCTCCGGCGTCAGCCGGTATGTGCCAATCCCCAATATGGGCATTTTGATTCCATTATTCAGCGTAACCGTTCTGCTGGTGAAATCAAATGCAGGACCGCCATTTACGGCAGGGTTTACTACCGCTTTGTTTGACGTACCACAACCTAAAAACAACAGAACCGCCATCCCGAAAATTACTGAAAACCAAAATTCTTTTCTTGACATAAAATGCTCCTTTGGGGAATTTTCCTGAATTCCCCGACTGGTTTATTTACCGAACTCTTTGACGTGTTTCACAATCTCCGGGCCGGTGTGGAAAAATATACGCTTTCCCCTGCGTCCAATTCATTAATTTGTTCCGTTAGTTGCTCCCACACTAACCCGCCATTATTTCTGAAAGCCATATGTCGAAAACCTTTATCCATTCGCCGTCAGCCGCGCCAAAACCATGCGGCCAATCTTGCAAAACGCGGGATTCAACCGGTATACCTGCACGTCTCAACGCCTCAACACAGGCCGCAAATTGATTTACAAAGGGGTCTCTTGTACCGTAAAGAAAATATGCCGGGGGTAAATTCGACGCTCTAAACTTTTCAACATCCGTAGAGGCAACACTCAACCTTCCGTAAAAGGAATAGATCATGCCGACAGCGGAGGCATCGGCGGAAATTGTATCCACTTCATCCGGTATATACCGTAGGTCAATAGCCCTGCCGTCAACCGATCCGTCAAAATTTAATAACATTTCGCCGCACAGAATACCACCTGCGGAAAAGCCCATAACGGCAATGTTGTTTGGGTCAATGCCATAATCCTCCGCACGGCTTCGAACATGGCGCACGGCGCGGGCCAAATCCAATGCGCCTTCCTGCATGGTATAGGGCCTGAGCCGGTAATGTACCACAAAACTTTGATACCCAAGGGCGCTTAACTGTTCCGCCACCGGCGCACCCTCGTTCTCACT
>JAIRMY010000057.1 GCA_031258335.1 Spirochaetaceae bacterium
TCAATGCGGCCTTCGTTGTAGTTTAGCTTTTCAAAGGCCGTCCAGCCCAAGGCGCAGATTATGTTACGCAGCAACATACGACGGGATCCGCGCTTATCGTCCACGGTTCCCATGCAGACGGACATCCAAATGCCGCGAATCTTTGCGGAAAAATCAATTTCATCAATCTCAAGTTCGACAACGGCGGCGGCGAGCGGCGGCTGTTTTGGTCCGGTTTTTGGGGTGAAACAGACGCCCTCCCCTTCAAAACGGGCTCTACCGTACCTGTGCGCGAAGGCTGCTGTCCCTATGCCGCGGAGCGGGCTTATTTTACCCCCGGATTCCCTTACACGCCGGCTTAAAAGCTCGTAAGCCGCCCATTTACGCCGGTAATCGCAGCGTCCCATCAGGTTTTCGATCAGTTTTTTTAGCGCGTCCGCCGGTACTTTTTTTTCGTTATAATGCCGTCCTCTCCATTCCACGCTTTCCGCGTTTACCGTATCCGCTATCTTGACGGCGTGGCGTTCCAGCGCAAAAAAACCCTCCGCCGCGCCAAAACCGGCAAAGGCGGATGCCGGCGGCAGGTTGGTTCTTACGGCGCAGGCGTTTACCCTGATACGCCCTAGCCTGTAACTTTCAGACGCCGCCCGCGCGATGCAATCCAGCATATCTCCGGCAAAAAAATCGTAGGCCCCGAAACCGGCGCGTATATTTACCGAAGTTTCAGACGGCTCCCCGTTTGTATCGAGCCGCGTTGAAAATTCTATCAGCGTTGAAGGCCGTTTTGGTGAAAATAGGAAGTCTTCTTCGCGGGTCAGCATCAGTTTAACAGGTTTTCCGGTGGTAAAGGCGGCAAGCGCGGCGTGAGCGGCGACTAGGGACGGGTACCAGATTTTACCGTCAAAATGAAGCCCTATATCGGCTTCTTCCAGCAAAACGGCGGAGACGGGCAATCCAAGCGCCGCCCCGACGCTGGCGCGGAGATGCCAAGGCCATTGCGTCGCGGTGTACACCTTTACCCCCCCGTCAATACAGACGGCAAGCGCCCCGTGCGGTTCGCTGTACCAGTGTTCCTGAATGCCGGTTCTGTAGCAGCCGGTTACTACAGGCGGCGGGGACGCCCCGGATTCCGCGTCCGCATCTTCACCGTGGGACTCTACCCCTTCTTTCGGCGTTGAGGCGGTCTTGGGACGGCTTTCCATCTCCAGCATCACCTCGTCCAGAACCTCGCCTCTAGCCTGGGATATGGAAAATACCGGAGCGCCGGGATCACCCTCCGCCGCGGGCAAGGTCTCCGTCTCAACAACGACTTCCCCGGCAAGACTCTCCAGTTTTGCCCTGTCGGGACCTGTGATGATGGCCGCGGGTTCCCCTATGTAACGGAGCGTACCGTCGGCAAGCAAGGGCACGGGGGCGCCCGCCAGACTGTTTACGCCGGGTATATCGGCGGCCTGTATCAGCCTGTAGGCCGCATCCAGAGGCGGACAGCGTATCCCCTTCAACCGGCAATTTGCCGCCGGTGAACGAATCGTTATGGCAAAATACTCTCCGTCCAGAATTATGTCGTCTACAAACAAAAACGCCTCTCTAAACCAATCTGATTACCGATTCTATAACCCTGTCTATCTGCCGCTCCGTCATTCCGGGCCAGATGGGGAGTGAAATTTCACGCCTAAAGGCATCCTCCGCGCATGGAAAATCCCCCTCTTTTAAGCCGTAACGCTTTTTGTAGTAAGGCATGGTATGAAGCGGGATAAAGTGAACGGAAACGCCCGCGCCGCAATCTTTTAGTTTTTTTATCCAGTCATCGCGGGAGTCCGCAAGCTGCGGGCAGAGGCGCAGCGGGTACAGATGCCGGGCATCGCCTGAACCGCTGGGAGGCGTGGCAAAGTAAGGCTTACCGGAAAAAGCCGCGTCGTACCGCGCCGCTATGTGTTTGCGTTGATCGAGCAATTCGTCCGCCCGCCGTAGTTGAACCCGGCCTATCGCGGCAAGTATGTCGGGTAGGTTGTACTTGTAACCGGCCTCGGCGACCTCGTAGTACCATGAGGCTTGGTTACTCGTATACCGGTTCCAGACGGCGCGGTCTATCCCGTGGCAGCGCATCAGCGATACCCGTTTTATGATGGCGGGGTCGGCGCTTACCACCATACCCCCCTCGCCTGTGGTGATGGGTTTTGTCGCGTAGAACGAAAAGACCCCTGCGTCTCCCAGCGTCCCCGCGGGCAGTCCCTGCTCCGAGTAAGCGGGGAAGGCGTGAGCCGCGTCTTCGATTACCGCCGCGCCGTAAAGTCTGGCTACCCTGTTCACCTCTTCCATGCCCCGGCAGAGTCCGCCGAAATGCACGGGTATGACGGCGCGGGGCCTCCCTCTAGGCCCGCCCGCCGGGTAAGCGCTCTTGCCCTCGTACAAACGCTTTACGGTTTTTTCCAGAAGCCCCGCGTCCATGTGGAAGGAATCCTCGGCGCAGTCAACGAACGCCACTTCCGCGCCGAGGTAGACGGCGGCTTCGGCGGTGGAGGCAAACGTGTACGCGGGTACAACTACGACATCTCCGGCTTTTACGCCGCAGGCTTCGAGGGCAAGGTGGAGTCCGCTGGTCGCGCTGTTTACCGCGGCGGCGGCAACAGTAGTCCCGCCCACTGTGTTGAGGCGTCCGGCAAACTCATCTTCAAACGCGAGCGCTTCCGCCGCTGTGGTAAGCCAGCCTGAACGCAGCACGCGGAGCACGGCTTCTTCTTCTTCCCGCCTGATAAAAGGCCGGGCAAACGGAATGAGACCATCCGCTTCGCCGTCAGCGGATTTTGCCTTCATGCGCTTTCACCGGCGGCGATGAAGGCGAGGTACTGCCCGTACTCGGTCTTATGCTCCGCCGCGAGGCGCAGCAGTTGTTCCTGATCTATCCAGTCATTGCGGTAAGCGATTTCTTCTATGCACGACACGTACAAGCCCTGCCGTTTCTGAATAGTCGCTATAAAGTTAGCCGCCTCTAAAAGCCCGTCATGTGTGCCGGTA
>JAIRMY010000164.1 GCA_031258335.1 Spirochaetaceae bacterium
GGGCAAAATACTCCGCCATGGCGACGGCGGAGTACGGGGCGAGGTACTGAAGCGCCGCCGAATCGGAAGCGGAGGCGAGCACGACAAAGGTATAACTCATGGCGTGCGCTTCTTCCAGACTCTTTAGTATGGCGGCGACGGACGAGGACTTCTGTCCTATGGCGCAGTACACGCAGTACACGCCTTTCCCTTTCTGATTCGCTATCGCGTCTATGGCTATCGCCGTTTTTCCGGTCTGCCTGTCCCCTATGATGAGTTCACGTTGACCGCGCCCTATGGGTACCATTGCGTCTATCGAGAGTATACCTGTTTGCATGGGTTCGTTGACCGGCGAGCGTTGTATTACAGGAGGGGCGGGCGACTCTATGGGATAGTACGCGCACGTCTCTATCACGCCTTTTTCGTCCAGAGCCTCCCCCAGCGGATTTACCACCCGCCCGAGGAGCGCATCGCCCACTGGGACGGCGGCGACCTTTCCCGTACCGCGCGCCTCTTCGCCGTCCTTCACAAGGTTTTCCCTGCTAAAGAGTACACAGCCGGCCCCGTCTTCGGTCAAGTTGAACACTATGCCCTCCGCGCCGGATGTAAATTCAACAAGTTCCCCGTAAACCGCCTTTTCGAGTCCGTGAACCGTCGCAACGCCATCGCCCACCTGTCCCACGAAACCCATAGAAGCGGAAAGCGGCCTCCCTTCCCATTCGTCTATCTCCGCCCGTAAAACCTTTGTCAGTTCGCCAAAATTTATCATTTACTATCTCTGTTACCTCTATAGCGTTTTCGCCAGCCCGTTATACGCCAGTCAACGCCCGTTTCATCCGCGTCATTTGCCCCGCGACGCTAAAATCTTCGCGCGTACCGCCTATGTTTATACGGTAACCGCCTATAAGTTCCGGCATTAAAACGACAGTTATCCGCGCATCGTTTACATTTTCCCGTTTTTTGAGTAGGTTTCTCAGATTCAGCAGAAAATCATCGTCCGGTTTTTCCGCGCAGTCCAGCAAAACCGTTAAAATATTCTGCTTTTTTAGTAGCAGATCCTCGATTTCATCGATCAACAAGCCTGTATGCTGGAAAAGACTATGCTGAATTAAGAGGAAAATGATGGCGCGGGCGGACTCTACTCCGTTTTCCGCGCCTTCATAGCCGCACTTCTGTAGTGAGCGGCCCAAAAAACCATTGAACTCGGCCGCCGCCGCGCTACCAGACGCCGGTAAGCGAAGGCGGGACAGGGAGTTGAAAGCCGCCTTGAACAGAGCAAGTCCTGCCTCACACTGATGTACTAGCTCTTTAGAGTCGCCTTCACAAGCTAGGATGAACGCTTCTGCCCAGCGTTTGGCGGCAAACATCAGGAGCGTCCCCCAAGTTCGCGGAGGACGAGTTCCGCGTGGGCGCGGGCATCCTCGCCGGAAAAATCACGGCGCAAGAGCCGACCCGCGGCGGCGATGACGAGACTAGCCGCCTCCGCCTTGAACGCGGTGAAAGCCGCCTGTCTTTCGGAGAGTATCTGCTTGCGGGCGGCCTCGACTATGCGTTCCGCCTGTAGCCTAGAATCTTTTATTATATCCGACGCTTGCTTTTCTGCCGCCTCACGTATCTTTTTTGCATCCAGGGCCGCCGTGCGGTCTAGAGCCTTCATCTTTTCCTCGTACAACTGCCGCAGGGATTTTGCCTCGGCGCGGTCTTTTGCCGCGGTTTCAACGTCATTTTGAACCTTTGCCGTCCTATCCGCGATAAACTTTGTGACAGGCTTAAATAAAATGGCGCGAAGCACAATGAAAAGGACGGCGATATTTACGAGGGTAAAAAAGAAACTTACCGAAAAATCAAGCATGGGGCGTTCAGCCTACCTGTTTAACAATGACGAGTATTGCGACGACAAAGCCGTAGATAGCCGTCGCCTCCGCCAGAGCTATACCGAGAAAGAATACCGTCATAATTTTCCCCGACGCCTCCGGCTGCCGCGCTATCGCCTCCGATGTGCGTCCCGTCGCTATTCCTATGCCTATACCCGCGCCCAAACCGGACATGACGGCAATACCGGCGGCAATCAAATACACTAAATCCATGAATTTCTCCTCTGGTGAATATAAGACCAGTATATAACAGGGATATTTTTAGTATCAATAGGGAACGGCGAGCCATCACACGATACCGCCCTGACAATCGTGTTGTATTGTAAAACCACTCGCATTTTGATAGAGTTTCCACGGGATTTAAATTGCGTAAAACTCCTCTGGCCGTTTTTATTTTTGCCGCCGCTTTGCACGGAATCATACTCTTCTTTGTTTCCGTTGACTATCAAAACCGTGCGCTTGTTGAACAAGGAGAAAAAGTACCGTTCAAACTGGTCAATATCGATATTATCAATGTTGAAGGAGCCACTCCGCCTAAACTGTCAAAGAGCGCTACGAGGGAAACAGTTCCGCCGCCCCGCACTCGAGCGCCGGAGCAAAAAGATCCGGAACAACAAGAGTCGGCTGAGAATTTTATCGAAATTGAGGAAGACCGCGCCGAAGAACCCGTAGTAAGCGGGTACGAAGAGAATCCTGTTGAAGAACCCGCCACGGAACGGTACGCTTCGGACGGCGAGGAAGAAAAAACAAATGGTGAAGGCGAACTTAAAACAGGCGCCGCGCACAATTCCACCCTAGCCAGTGAGTATGTCAGGCGAAATTTTGATTACATAAGCCGCCGCATACGAAGCAAACTTGTCTATCCGGCGCAGGCAAGGCGCACAGGATTGGACGGCATCGTAGAAGTTTTATTCACGCTGAATACGGATGGCAGCGTAAGCGGCGTTGCGGTTAAAAAAAGTGCCGGCGCTGAAATACTAGACGAGTCCGCGATAGCCGCGATAAAATCCGCCGCCCCGTTCCGCGCTCCCCCTGTTAGCACAAAACTACTCGTTCCTGTTGTGTTCAATTTACGGCAATGACGGCATAAGTGCGGCGTTCAATGGGTAGAATGTTAGGCGCTGGACGGGGATGCGCCCGTAAAGGAATGAGGAATGAAAAATGAGGAATGAATAGCGGGTTTGCAAGAGGGCGGGCGGCGGGCTGGTGGGACAATTTCTTTACTAAAAGAATTTTCTGTATAGACTTGATTTCTTGGCAAGCAGAGCGTTTATCTTTTCCTCGCCAAGCAGCTCTATCAAGGTTGGCTCGCCTCTATCCAAAGCGCGGCCAAGCCCCAGCCCTTCGTCATCGTATTGAATACCAATCGCGTCTACAATAGCGGGAAACATATCAAAGTGGCTGAACTTTCGATTCTTTGTGTGGTTTTTTGATAACAGTGAATTAATAAATATGTTGAGCGGATGTCTGTCAATTCCGCTTATATTGGGGGGATGAGACCACGATCAAGGCAAGTGATGTAAGAGGCAGGGGTTACGCTCCCAAAGGTGAAACGCCTGTGGT
>JAIRMY010000181.1 GCA_031258335.1 Spirochaetaceae bacterium
CATAGTGCTGGGGCTTGGGGCGCTGTCGGGCGCTCTTGGGGCTGTAATATCTGGAAAATTCTGTCCGCGCGCCGGTTACTGGAAAACCTTAGTGATATGTCTTGCCGGCGGCTGTATAAGCGTAGCGCCGCAGGCTTTCGCCGGAAACCTTTTTCAGCTTGCCGTGATGCACTTTTTCCCGTCGTTTTTCCTCGGCGGTATAGCGCCGGCCCTGCAAGCGCTGTTGGCGGCACACACAGACCACGACCATCAGGGGCGGGTATTCGGACTTAACTCGTCTGTCGCGTCCACAGGCGCGGCGCTTGGCCCGCTGATAGGTTCCGCCGCGGCAATGTTAAGCTACCGCGCCGTATTTCCAATTACAGCCCTGCTCCTCAGCCTGCCTCTGATACGGCTTGCCCGCCGCATCAAGACCCTTGAATAGCCCAAAAGGTGGCAGTCACCTTTTTAATGAGAAATGAGGCCGCCGATAGGCGGCTAGGAACATCCCGGGGGCTACGGCGGCAATGAGGAATGAATAGCGGCTATCAGTTGCGTATGCAAAACGCCCCTTTCACCCTGAACGCAGAAGTCGAACTCAGCCTTCGGTACGCTACCGCGTAGCGGACGTAAAAGCGGCTAGCCGCCTATACGTCTAGGTTGCTTACCAGTAGGGCGTTTTCCTCGATGAATTCGCGGCGGGGCGCTACGTTTTCGCCCATCAGCGTCGAGAATATGCGCTCGGCTTCTACCGCGTCGTCGAGGTGAATCTGGGTGATGTTACGCCGGGTCGGGTCCATCGTGGTTTCCCAGAGCTGGTCGGCGTTCATCTCGCCCAGCCCCTTGTAGCGCTGCACAGACAGTTTTTCCGGGTCGCGGCCTGAGGCGGCGAGGATTTTGTCCTTTTCCGCGTCATCGTAGGCATAGAAGGTCTTTTTTTCGTAAGAAACGCGGTACAGAGGCGGCATCGCGAGGTAGACGTGGCCTCTTACGATGAGTTCTGTCATGTAGCGGTAGAAAAACGTTAACAGCAGCGTCCGTATGTGCGAACCGTCAACATCGGCATCCGCCATTATGATGATTTTGTGGTAACGGATTTTGGAAAGATCAAATTCCTCGCCGCAGCCTGCCCCTACGCTGGCGATGATGGGCTGGAGTTTTTCGTTGGTGATCACTTTTTCGATGCGGGTCTTTTCGACGTTCAGCATCTTGCCAAACAGGGATAGTATGGCCTGAAACTGCCTGTTCCGGCCCATCTTGGCGCTGCCGCCCGCAGAATCGCCTTCTACGATAAAGAGTTCGCAGCTCACCGGGTCTTTGTCGGAACAATCGGCAAGTTTTCCCGGCAAACCGGCGCTGTCCATCGCGTTTTTACGGCGAGTAGCGTCCCGCGCCGCCCGCGCCGCTATACGCGCCTTCGCGGCAAGCACGGATTTTTCGAGTATCACGGATATTATCTCCGGGTGGTTGTCAAAAAACAGTTCAAGCTGTTCATTTACAAAGCCTTCTACTATGCCGCGTACCTCGGAGTTGCCGAGTTTTCCCTTGGTCTGCCCCTCAAACTGCGGGTTCGGCACTTTGATGGAAAGGACGGCGGTGAGCCCTTCGCGCACGTCATCACCGGAAAAATTATCATCAAATTTTTTCGCCTGTTTCGATTTTTTTAAGAATTCGTTTAGCGTATGCGTCAGCGCCGCTTTGAAGCCAACAAGGTGTGTGCCGCCCTCGCGGGTATTTATGTCGTTGACAAACGAGTACATTATCTCGTTAAAGCCGTCGTTGTGCTGTATGGCGCATTCGATCTCGACCGTACCCTGTATATCGTCCTCACGACTTCCCGTTACCACTATAGGCGCGTTGTAAAGCACCTTTTTACCGGCGTTAAGGTATTCGACAAAACTTTTTACGCCGCCGTCAAACTTAAATTCGTGGAACTTTGGCGTGGAGAGCCGCTCGTCCCGTATCGTTATCTTGAGGCTTTTGTTCAAAAACGCAAGCTCGCGGAGTCTGTTACTCAGAGCGTCGAAGCTGTACGTCGTGGTCTCGAATATGCCTGTATCCGCCTTGAAGCGGATCTCCGTGCCGCGCCTGTCCGTGGTGCCCGTCTCACGCGCCGGACCTTCGGCTATGCCGTATTTGTACCGCTGGGTGTGGGCCTTACCGTCTATGTAGACGAATGCCTCGCACCATTCAGACAGCGCGTTGACGACGGAAACGCCGACCCCGTGCAAGCCGCCTGAAACCTTGTACGATTTCTTATCAAACTTACCGCCGGCGTGGAGGCGGGTCATTACCAGTTCAAGGGCGCTCACCTTTTCTTCCTGGTGTATATCCACCGGAATACCGCGTCCGTTATCCGTCACACGGACAACGTCGTTACCTTCAAGCACAACGAGTATCTCGGTGCAGTACCCCTGCATCGCCTCGTCAATCGAGTTATCTACTACTTCAAAAACAAGATGGTGGAGTCCGTCTATACCTGTAGTTCCTATATACATACCGGGGCGTTTCCGCACCGCTTCGAGGCCTTTCAGTACCTGTATATTCTGAGCCGAATAGTTATTCTGTTCCATTTGTTTATTATATCAAACCCACCAGTGGGTTTCAATATTCGCCTTAGCGGTTAAATTTCAGGGAATATCTAACCGCAAAGGCGCATAAGGCAAGGAAGGGGGTAGTCTTGTATGAACTGTAAAGGTGTCAGTTACCTCCTGCGCGGTTTATCGCCCCCAAAAGTCAAAGTATAGTCAGGGTATTTTTTATGCAATACCATGGTACTCATGAAGTACCGCAGCATACTATTTGATTTGGACGGAACGCTGACCGATCCGTATCCGGGGATAAAGAATTCGATAAAATATTCGCTGGAAAAATTCAGGATTTTTGAGGAAGACGACAGCAGATTGAAACTATTCGTCGGCCCTCCGCTGGAAAAATCGTTTATGGAATTCTATAGTTTTGACAAAAAAACCGCCCAAAAAGCCATAGAATATTACAGGGAATATTTTTCTGAAAAAGGGATATATGAAAATACGCTGTATGACGGAATAGAAAACCTTCTGCGTGAATTAAACGGGAGGAACGCGGAATGTGTACTAGCGACGTCGAAGCCTTTGGTATTCGCGAGAAAAATACTGGCATATTTTCACTTAAACACCTATTTCAAAGACGTCATGGGAAGCGGACTGGACGGATCATTTACCGAAAAAGAAGATATAATAAGCCATATCGTTAAAAAGCACGGAATAAACAAACAGGACGCGGTGATGATAGGCGACAGAATATACGATGTAGCAGGGGCAAATAAGGCCGGCATAGACAGCATCGCCGTATTGTACGGCTATGGGAGCAAAGAAGAACTGGAGATAGAATCCCCAAAATACTTATGCGCCAGCGTAGCGGATCTATTAAAACTACTGACAGGCGAGGAATAGCGGCTGATGGGAGTCGAACCCACGTCTCCAGCTTGGAAGGCTGGGGTAATGGCCGTTATACGACAGCCGCATAGTAGAAACCTAGCATAATCTAAAAGGTTTGTCTATATTTACACACATGGAATTTCAAGGTGATAAGATACGGGCTATAGCCATAGA
>JAIRMY010000202.1 GCA_031258335.1 Spirochaetaceae bacterium
AGATGCAGGAGGAACTCGGTATACCGGTACAGGTTGCCAACGCCGAGGGATTCCGGTCAAAGATCTGGGCGAGCGGCTTTGACGCATACTGCCAGGCGGCTTCCCGCGCGAGAATCAAAAAGACGGACAAGAAAAATCCCTCTATCAACTACATAGGCTTCAACAACATGGGCTTGCAGTTCGTCAAACCGCTGTTCAAACGCCTGGGGCTGGATCTTATCTGTCTTACCGCCACCGCGACGCGGGATGACTTCGAGCGGGCGGCATCCTCCATCGCCTCCTGGGGGCAGTGCGGCTCTCAGTCCAGCTACCTCTGCTCCGTTTTGGAACAGGAATGCGGAGTCAAATACTTCCAGTCCCACCTGCCCTACGGCGGAGTAGGATTCGAGCGCTTCTTCCTCGACATAGCGAGGTACATAGGGAAGGAGGCGGATGCCCGACAGGTGATAGCGGAAGAAAAGGAGAAGTACGGCGGCGAAATCGAGCGTATACGCGCCGCGCTCAAAGGGAAGAAGGCGTTGATAGCGATGGGGGCGAGCTTTGCGTTTGAGTATACCCGTATGCTCGGCGAACTCGGCGTGGAGACGCTTCACGCAATCGCGTATCACTACGACCCCATGCTCGACAACGCCGACCGGAGGGAAAAGGTGGCGGCGGCTACCGATGTTGAGGAGTTGGGGATAGACGTTCCCACCAGCGTGAACGACGCTCAGCAGGCGGAGACCGACCTTGTGATTCGGAAGTACAAGCCTGACTTCATTCTGTCCAGAGGGCATGACGCGACCCCTTACGCGGTGAGCAAAGGCATACCCGCCATGGACGTTGACATAGGGCTAATCGTGATGGGCTACCGGGGGCTGGCGTACTTCGGCGATATGCTGGTGGAGATGCTGCGCAACACAAACTTTACCACCAAGCTGGGGCAGCGCTACGAGTCCCCGTTTACCCAAGCCTTTGAACAGTCCGAGCCATTCGGGTTCTACCGGGAGTCCGTATGACAGAATGTTCGGAGCAGCAGCGGGTTGCCTGCGCCATAGGCGGCGCTTACACCGTTCTCGCGATAGAGAGGGCGCTGCCTATCCTCCACAGCGGGCCCGGATGCCTCCAAAACTCAGGCGGTGTCTTAGGGCGCTTCAACGGAGGGCAGAGCGGCGTGTCCTACCCGGACTCTATCATCCCCAGCACTAACTTCTGCGACAAGGATGTCGTCTTTGGGGCGGAAGACAGACTCAGGCGGCTGGTAAAAAAGTGCCTGGAATACTACCGCGCCGATATGTTTTTCCTAGTAGCCGGCTGCGGTTCCGAAATTGTCGGCGATGACATTGAGGAGGTGGCGGCGGAATTTGCAGGCGGGCCGGTTCCGGTACTCTACGCGAGACTGCCCGGCTTCAAGGGCAACAACCTCTGGGGACACGCCCAAGTGCTAAACGTCCTGATTGACCAGTACCTGAAACATCTGCCCCGTGCCGAGGTAAAGCCGGGGCGAGTCAACGTGCTTGGAGTGGTTCCCTACTTTGATTCGTTCTGGATGGCGACGCTGGAAGAACTTGAAAAAATGCTCCGCGCGCTGGGACTCGATCCTAATGTCATTTACGGCAGGGGCAAGGGGGTGGAGGCTCTGAAAAAAATCCCGGAGGCGGCGTTTAACCTCGTGCTTTCCCCCTGGACCGATTTGGACACGGCGGAAAAGCTACAGGATGTTTTCGGTACGCCGTATTTCCACTATCCCTGCCTCCCCATAGGCCCCACGGAAACGGCAAAGTTTGTCCGCGCCCTCGCCGCCTACGCCGCCCTCGACCAAAAAAAAGCGGAGGATTATATCAGGGAGGGGGAGGATAGGTATTACTTTTATGTGAAAAACGCCGTCAAGGTATACTCCGGCGGCGCTCAGACGCCTAAACGTTTTTTCATCAATTCAAGCGCGGCGCAAGCGCTCTCGCTCACCCGTTTTCTCGTGAACGACTGGGGCATGACTCCTCTAAAGATTTTTATCACGGACGATGTACCGGAAGTCCACAAGGAACGGATAACAGGGGAATTACGCGCCGTTGAAAGCGCGGATGCTCTTAACTTTGATATACGTTTTACAAGGGACGGCGGACTATGCGATGTGGAGATAGGCAAGGAAGCGTTTACCTTCAGGAAAGCCTGCCTGTTCGGTACTTGTTGGGATCAGTTGACGGCGAATAACAGGCAGCTTCCGTTTGTGCCGGTCTCCGCGCCCTACGGAGACGCGATGATAGGGGATACCACGTATCTGGGTTATAACGGCGCGCTCGTTTTTATCCGCGACCTTTACCGCGATATGACGCAAAAAGTCCTCGGTTCCGGCATAGTGGCGCGGCTTGAAGACGCGGCGGGGCATTAGGAGGACAGTATGAGCAGCATTAAACTGGAAAATGTATCGTTTTCTTACGGCGCAGGCAGTCAAACGCCTAATCAGGAGGCGCCTTTGGTACTCGAGGATATTAACCTTGACATCAACGAAGGGGAGTTTGTCTGCGTGCTGGGGTCTTCGGGTTGCGGTAAAAGCACGCTGATAAGGCTCTTGGAAGGCTTGAACTTCCCCACACGCGGCAGGGTGTTGATTGACGATAACGAGGTGAAAGGCCCCGGAAGGGACCGCTGCGTGGTGTTTCAGCATTACTCCCTTTTTTCATGGTTTACCGCGAAAGACAATGTTGCTTTTGGCGTTAAGCAGAATAAAAAAGACCTCTCCGTCAAAGAGCTTGACGAGATTGCCGCCCTGTACCTCGCCAAAGTGGGGCTTAGGAATTCCATCCACAAGTACCCCCATCAGATGTCAGGCGGACAGCAGCAGCGGGTGGCGATAGCCCGCGCCCTCGCCATGGACCCGGATATACTGTTGATGGACGAACCATTCGGCGCGATTGACACCAAAAACCGCGTACTCCTTCAGGATATGCTGCGGCGTATTTGCGAAAATGAGCGGAAAAAAAGGACCGTCGTATTCATCACCCATGATGTTGACGAGGCTATCTTTTTATCAAACAGGATAGTCTTTATGCAGCCAAAACGCATACGCGAAGAAATCGCCGTTGATTTCGACAAAAGACGGGCTCGCTCGGAGATATACGGCAGCAACGAATTCCTGCGGCTTCGCAACAGACTCATAGGATTCTTTTACGAGGACATCGCCGAGGCTCTGGATATTACAGGAGCGCAGTTGTGAATAACTTTTTGTTTACACACAAAGTTTTTAACCTTGTAAACCTGCTTTTTGCGGCGGCGGCGGCAACGGCGTTTATTCCCGCCGATTTTCCCGTGAACTCCCCCTTGGCATACGTTACGGTTTTAATTTTTTTTGAAATCAGGTTTATTGTTTCGGTAGTACAGCGAAAGAAAAAACTCGTTAATCTCGTTGACCTGTACAGCATTATTTTTAGTTTTTTTCTGCTCTGGGATTTAGGCTCAAAGGTGTTCAAGGTTCTGCATTACACCCTGTTCCCGCCGCCGGAAAACGTGTTCTATATTTTTACAGAAGATTACCCGCAAATGATAATCGGTTTTTTTCATTCCATGTATCTGATAATAACAAGCGTAGGTCTAGGGATGGGGCTGGGCGTGGCGCTGGGGCTTTTCATAGGCTGGTATCAGCGCTTGCGGGAAGCGCTATTTCCGGTGATAACGATGATAGCCTCAGTCCCCGCCCTCGTGTACGCTCCGTATATCGTGGCAATCGCGCCCACCTTTCAATCCGCCTCTATCATCGTAATATTTATGGGCATATTTTTCCCCACCGTGATGAATATGTCTACCAATGTAAAAAATGTTGATCAAAAACTCATAGACAGCGCCAAATCCTTAAATTTAAGCGATTTTCAAATGCTTATCAAAGTGCTGCTCCCCGTATGCGCGATACCCATAGTGGGAAGCCTCCGCATACGCATCGCCACCGCCTTCATGATACTCGTGATGGCGGAAACTATAGGCGCGAACTCCGGACTTGGCTACTATGTCAGGCGCTGGGCGGCCTGGGCGGATTACACGAAGGTTTTTGCCGGAATCATCCTTATCGCCGTTGTTGTTACCGCGATAAACGCCCTCATCGGACTGTTTGAAAAAAAAGCCCTCAAATGGGTTGAACAGAATGATTAGCATCCCGTATCTGGACCGCGCCTACCGGCGGCGAAGTGCTAAAGTCTTGATATACGCAGTTTGGTTTTGGACGTTCCTCATCCAAACGTTCGTGCCATGCTTCCAAACTGCCATATTCGCGCATAATCCCGGCTTTAATTTGCCGAACTTCGGATAAAACAGGGTCAGGGTAACCTTCCATCCGTCTATAACATCTATGTTAAACTTGCTATCATGGTAATATGGATTCTAACACGCAAAACGCGCCGCGGTGGACGCTGGACTCCGTCTACCGGTCCTTCGACTGCGCGGAGTACAAGCGGGATTGCGAACTCTTGAAGCGGCGTATAGCGGATTTCGAGGCGTTGCTTGCCGCCTTGCCGCAGGATCTTACGGCGGAGTATTTAGTCAAATCGATAGAGGCGTGGGAAGCCGCCGGCGATTACGCCGAGAATCTCGCGTCTTATGCCGAGGCGGTTTACACGACGGACACGCAGAATCAACGCGCCCGCGCCGAGATAAACAATATCGAAGCTGCAAAGCTGCCTCTTGGTAAGGACACGGTGATTTTTCGCGGCGCTCTTGCCGCAAGACGGGAACGTGTAGCGGAGCTTGCCCGGACGGACGGCGGACTTCAGCCTTACGCCTTTTTCCTGCATGAAGCGATAGAAAAGTCCTCCTATCAGATGAGCGGGGAACTCGAAGATTTGGCAAACGACCTCTGCCGTTCCGGGGGCGGCGCGTGGGCGCGGCTTCACGATGCTCTTTCGTCAACGGCGGGCGCGGTGTTTGACGGCGGCGAGCGGAAAACAGTTACAGAGTTACGCGCATTGGCGAACAACGGCGACAGGGACCTCCGCCGCCGCGCCTACCTTGCGGAGTTGGAGGCATGGAAGGCGGTAGAAATTCCCATGGCGGCGGCGCTCAACGGGGTAAAAGGCCACGCGATTACCGTTGACAAGCGGCGCGGCTGGAAATCACAGATACAAAAATCCGTTTTTCAATCGCGGATCAGCGAAAAAACGCTTTCCGCGCTGATTTCCGCTGTTGAAAGTTCGCTGCC